>NZ_CP159824.1:1030000-1306717 GCF_047729545.1 Candidatus Pelagibacter sp. Uisw_092
CATCATTGTCACTTTCATTTTAGCTTCATTCATTTTTATTGGAGTAACAATAATTGGTTTTATGAAACATGGGTTGGGCTATTTAAAATTATTTGTACCAAGTGGAGTACCGGCGGTTCTTCTACCATTAATCGTTGTAATAGAGGTTATTTCTTATTTAAGTAGACCTGTAAGCCTTTCTGTTCGTTTGTTTGCTAACATGATGGCTGGTCACACTATGATGAAAGTTTTCGGTGGCTTTGTAATAAGCCTCGGAATAGTTGGTGGATGGCTTCCACTAAGTTTTTCGGTTGCACTAACTGGTTTGGAAATACTAGTTGCTTTTCTTCAAGCATATGTTTTTGCAATCTTAACCTGCATCTATTTAAATGATGCATTAAATTTACACCATTAACTAACATAGGAGGATATAATGGAATTAGAAGCAGCAAAAATGATCGGAGCAGGACTAGCAGCAATAGCTCTAGCTGGTGCCGGTGTTGGAATTGGAATTATTTTTGGTAATTACCTTTCTGGCGCAATGAGAAACCCATCTGCAGCACAAAAACAATTCCCTAATCTTTTATTAGGATTTGCTTTAGCTGAAGCTACTGGTCTATTTGGATTAGTTGTTGCGTTAATTATTTTATTTGCATTTTAAATTTAATGATTAAAAAAATATTTTTTCAGTCGATATTTTTAAGCTTCCTATTTTTTATGGAAGCTTTTGCAGCTGAAAGTGGAGGGATGCCTCAATTAAATCCTGAGTTTTGGATTTCTCAAATTTTTTGGTTAACTATAACTTTTGGAATATTATATGTTGTTCTTTCTAAACTTATACTTCCAAAAATTAGTACAAACCTTGAGATAAGAAAATCACAAATCGTAGAGAATATTGAGGCAGCGGAGAAGCAAAGAGAACAGAGCGAACTGAACATAGCAGAATACCAAAAATTAGTTCAAAATAGTAAGAACGAAGCTAAAAGTTACTTCAAACAATCTAGAGAAAAACTATTAAAAGATATCAATCTTAAAAAAGATGCCTTAAATAAAGAGTTGAATTTAGAGATTCAAAAAGCCGAATCTGAAATTCAAGAACTTAAGGACAAAGCTCCTGAAAAAATTAATAAGATAGCTGTAGAAACTTCTGCAGATTTACTACATCAGTTGATAGGTACAGAAGTTAATAGTAGTAGCATCTCAGCAATTGTTGATGACTTATCAAGAAAGAAGATGGATAAATATTATGACAATTGATGCAACTTTTTGGGTAGCAATATCTTTTATAATTTTTATTGGAGGGCTTGTTTACCTAAAAATACCTCAAAAAATTAATGAAATTTTAAATAAACTTATTTTAGATATTAAAAATGAAATTGATGAGAGTGAAAAATTAAGATCAGAGGCAAAAATTCTACTGGATAAGGCTCAAAATAAATTAGATACAGCTCAAGCAGATGGTAAAGAGATTTTAGAACAGACAAAAAAAGATAGTGACCGTTTAATTATAGAAATGAATGATAAATTTCATAAATCTTCAGAAATCAAAAAAAACTTAGCTCAAAATAAAATTATACAAATGAAGGATGCTGCACTTAAAGAAATAAAAGATGTATCAATAAAAATTGCCGTAGAATCGGTTAAAAAGATTATTAATACATCTGTTGACAAATCAAAACTTGATAGTTTGTTTGATAGGAATTTAGAAGAAACAAAAGTTGCATTAAAAAAAATTAATTCATAATTCCCTTACAATTTTTTAAAAAAACTATAAATTAACCAAATGAAATCTATTGTTATTGGATCTGGTTTTGGAGGTATAGCTGCCGCTCTTAGATTAAAAGCTAAAAACCATAATGTTACATTAATTGAAAAACACCCTGATCTTGGGGGTAGAGCTAGAGTATTCAAAAAAAATGGTTTTACATTTGATGCTGGACCTACTGTGATTACAGCACCTTATTTAATTGAAGAGCTATTTGAACTTTTTAATAAAAAAGCAGAGGATTATATAAAACTTACACCTCTTAATATTTGGTATCAATTTATTTTTGAAGATGGGAATAAGTTTGACTATTCTGGTAACGAAGAAAAAATGAAAAAACAGATTAGAGAAATAAATGTAGATGATGTTAAGGGATATGAAAAGCTTGTAAAATTTACTAAAAAAATATTTGATAAAGGGTTTACAGAACTTGCGGATGTACCCTTTGATAAACCTTTGGTTATGATGAAGCAGTTACCCGCTCTATTAAAGCTTAAAAGTTATAAATCAGTATATTCGCTAGTGTCTTCCTACATTAAAAATGAAAAATTAAGGCGTATGTTAAGTATGCATCCACTTTTAGTTGGAGGGAACCCTTTTACAACAACATCAATTTATGGATTGATACTATATCTAGAAAAAAAATGGGGCATTCATTACTCAATGGGTGGTACTGGAAATATAATCAAAGGCTTAGAAACGCTAATGACTGAAGAAGGAATAGAGATAATTAAAGGTCAAGAAGTCACAAAAATTATTTCATTAAATAATAAAATTGAAGGAGTAAAATTAAATAATCAAAAAGAAATAAATGCAAATAATATAATATGTAACGCTGACCCACCAGCAGTCTATGAAAAGCTTCTTAATCAAACTAAAGCTAATTCTTTATTTGAATGGAAGCAAAAAAGGATGGAATATTCTATGGGGTTATTTGTGTATTATTTTGGTACTAAAAAAACGTACCCTGATGTTGAACACCATACAATTAAGTTTGGGAACAAGTATAAAGAGCATCTAAATGATATATTTGATAAAAAAAAATTAAATAATGATATAAGTTATTATCTACATAGACCTTCAGCTACTGATAAATCTATGGCACCAGAAGGAAATGACTGTTTCTACGTACTAGTTCCAGTCCCGAACAATCAATCTAAATTAGATTGGAAAATTGAAGGTGAAAAGATGAAAAACCTAGTAATAGATAAAATGGAAAAGGCACTCTTACCAAATCTTAGAGAGAGCATAGTTGAGGACTTCTACTTAACACCTGATTATTTTGAAAAAGAGTTGAATACTAAATTTGGATCTGGGTTTTCTATACAGCCCAAGTTTACTCAGTCAGCTTATTTTAGATTTCACAATAAATCAGAAATTTGTGAAGGGTTATACTTTGTTGGCGCTGGAACACATCCTGGTGCAGGTGTACCCGGAGTGCTATCGTCAGCAAAAGTTTTAGATAAGATTATATAATGTCTAATAAAAACTACCTGTCTATTTATGCAAAGTCTTTTAATTGGGCTGGTTTTTTTTTGCCAAAAAAAACTTACCAAAAATGTTCTACTCTGTATGATTTTTGCAGAACTGTAGATAATATTGCAGATGATGACGGTGAATTAGACATTAAAAAAAAAAATTTATTAGTTTTTAAAAATAATTTTATTAATAAGGAATTTAATAACACAATTATTAAAAATATGTGGGATCTTATGGATCATCATTTAATTTCAATAAAGATTATTGAAGATTTATTTGATGGTGTTGAATCAGATTTAAATAAAAAAGTTCAATTAAATAGTAAAAAAGATTTGTTGATTTATTCTTACAGAGTTGCTGGTACAGTAGGTCTGATGATGGCAAAAATTTTAAATGTTAAAGATGACAATTCAATGAAAGCTGCCATAGATTTAGGTATTGCAATGCAACTAACAAATATATCTAGAGATGTTGTGGAGGACTCAAAGATTAATAGATTTTATATTAAGAATGATTTTAAGACAATAAGTGACACCTTGGCTTTAGCTGATTTGTTTTATAAAAGCTCTTTTATAGCGATAAAGGAAATACCCTTTAAGTTTAGATTTGCAATACTTGTAGCAAGAAGAGTTTACAAGAAAATAGGTGATAAAATTTTAAAAACAAAGAATATAGAGAATTATAATAAAGCAGGTAAGATTTATGTAAATAATTTTACAAAAATTTATCAAACAATTCTTTCTATATTTGACTTAGTGACACTTTTTGTAACAAAACAAAAAAGTGGTTATATGAATAATGAACACTTTTTAGTTAGTGAGGAAATAGATTTAAATGAAAGAATTTGATTATATAATTATTGGTGGTGGTTGTGCTGGGTTATCTTTGGCATACGAATTAGAAGCTCATAATAAACTCAAAAATAAAACATTAGCAATTATTGAGCCTAGATTAGAGTACAAAAGGGATAAGACTTGGTCTTTCTGGAAAACAACAAGTCATGGTTTTGAAGATTGTGTTAAAAAAAGTTGGGATAATTTTTCTATAAATATACCCAATAAAACTAAATTCTTAGAATGTAATAAGCTACCTTATCAATCAATTGATAGTGGACTATTCTATAAAAAAATAAACTCCCTACTAAAACAAAATCTGAATATTAAATTTTATAAAAATATTAATGAGGTAAGCTTAAATAACTCGCTTGTTTTCAATAGTGTTCCTTCAATAGAATCTAACGAAAATCAGCTTTGGCAACACTTTAAGGGTATTGAGATCGAGACTACTAAAGATGTTTTTGATGAAAAGATAATGAATTTAATGGATTTTGATTGTCAACAATATGAAAGTGTTCATTTCTTTTACACACTACCTTTTAGTAAAAATAAGGCTATGGTTGAAACTACATGGTTATCTAAAATGAATAATAATCTGGAAATGGATTATGATCAGCAATTAAAAAATTACATTGAAAATCATCTAAATATTAAAAATTACAAAATTAATTATAAAGAAAATGGTGCTATACCACTTTTTTATCCATCAAATATTAATGAAAAAAATAAAATAAATATAGGTACCGCAGGACATATGACTAGATTAAGTACTGGGTACACTTTTTTGAATATTCAAGAGCATAGCAGATTCATAAGAGAAAATATTGATAATATTGATAAAATAAGAAGATTTGAAATTAAAAAAAAATATCAATTTCTAGATAAGATATTTTTAAGAGTTTTAAATAATCATGCCAACCAAATGCCAAATATATTTTTCAAAATGTTTGATAACTCTCCTGAAACTGTAATTAAATTTCTATCTAATAAGAGTAATATTTTTCAAGATTTATTTATAATTCTTAAAACAGCTAAAAAATGGTTATTCATTAAAGCCCTTTTAAAATAAAATGTATAGTCTAATAAATAAAATTAATTTCTATCATTCAATAATTTTTTTTCTTTTTTCATGCTTCATTGCTTTGGCTGTTAATCAATTCGAAAACTTAATTATCTCTCCAGTGGTATGTTTATTTCTTATTCTTACAATTGGAATTTCACATGGTGCTCTAGACGATCGAAAAGGTAAAAAACTTAGCCAATTATATAATGTAAAAAAATCTTATTTTTTTTATTTAATATATTCTCTTATTGGGATCAGTATCATCATATTTTGGTTATTTTTTCCAACCGTGTCTCTTATTTTTTTTTTAGTAGTTGCCTCATATCATTTTGGGAAAGAAGATACAGAATTTTTGATAAATAATAAAAATGTATCAAATCTAATTCTTTATTTCTTTAAAGGATCTCTAATTATAATTTCACCCTTAATGTTTCACTTCGTTGAAACAATTAATATTTTTAAATTACTTTTAATAGAAAATGAAAAGTTTTATTTGTTCTTAAACTTTATTGAAGATAACAATATATTGCTTTTTGCTTTATCTATTTCTTTACTATCTAGCATTTATTACTTTTTGAAAGATTTTAAAATTATAAACATTTTGATATTTTTAGATTTTTTTTCAATTATTGTTCTGAATTATTTTTTAACTCCACTAATTGCCTTTACAATATACTTTTGTTTCCTACATTCATTTCGACATACAATTTCACTGATAACAGAGCTAAATGAAAATAGTTTTAAAGTTGGTGCTATAACTTTTATAAAAAAAGCTATGCCACTTACAGTTTTAACTGCTATTTTTTATGTTATAAGCTTATATTTCCTTTCTAATTTCTACCAATTAAATGATGCAATATTAAAAGTTATATTTATTGGTTTGGCGTCTTTAACCTTTCCTCATATATTGCTTGAGTATCTTTTAGAAAAAAATGAAAAATAGAGAAATTAAAGTATTGTTATCTGCTCCAAGAGGTTTTTGTGCTGGCGTTGAAAGAGCAATAGAAATAGTTCAAAAAAGTATAAAAAAATATGGTGCACCAGTTTATGTGCGACATGAAATAGTTCACAATAAACATGTAGTGGATAGTCTTAAGGCAATAGGTGCAATTTTTGTTGAAGAGTTAGAAGAGGTTGAAGATAAAACTAGACCAGTAATTTTTTCTGCACACGGTGTACCAAAATCAGTACCTCTAGAAGCTAATGGCTATAATATGGAATACATAGATGCTACCTGTCCTCTTGTTTCAAAAGTTCATAGAGAAGCAGAAAACCTTCACAAAGCTGGTTACCATATTGTTCTTATAGGTCATAAGAATCATCCAGAAGTTATCGGTACTATGGGGCAATTACCAGAAAATACGATTGATTTGATTCAAGATGAGCATGATGTTGAATTATATGAATTGGATGATAATAAAAAAATTGCATATGTTACTCAGACAACTCTGTCAGTTGATGACACTAAAAATATAATAAAAGCTCTTAAAAAAAAATTTCCACAAATTAAAGAACCATTTAAAGAAGATATTTGCTATGCAACCACTAATCGTCAATCAGCTGTTAAAAATATTGCAAAGCAATGCGATATGTTTTTTGTTTTAGGAAGTAGAAATTCATCAAATTCAGTTCGTTTAGTTGAGGTAGCAGAACAAACTGGCTGCCCACATGCTGAATTAATTCACTCTGAAAGTGAAATTCCTTTTGAAAAAATACAAAATTGTAAAACAATCGGTGTTTCATCTGGTGCATCAGCGCCTGAAGTTCTTGTTGAAAATTTCATTAATAAATTGAAAGATAATTTTAAAATAAAAATTGAAGAAGTTGAAATTATCAAAGAAAATATTGTTTTTAAAGCTCCTGCAAAATTAAATTAGATGGCTGTATACACTAAAATAAATAGTAAAGACATTCTATCTCTAAGTAGAGATTATAAATTGGGAAAAATAATAAAATCTGAAGGAATTAAAAAAGGAATAGAAAATACAAACTACTTACTAAAAACAAATACAAAAAAATTTATTTTAACTATTTTTGAAAAAAGAGTTCAGAAAAAGGATTTACCTTTTTTTATGAACTTAATGGAAAAACTAAATCAAAAAAAAATTATTTGTCCAAAACCGTTAAAGAACAATGCTAATAAGCACTTAAGTAAAATACAAAATAAACCTGCTAGTATTGTGACTTTTTTAAAGGGAAAAGATAAGGCAAATCTTAATTATAAAAATTGTTTTGATATTGGAAAAAATATTGCAAAATTCCACAAAGTTGGAACTAAAATAAATCTATATAGACAAAACTCTATGTCTATTAATAAATTAGGTGATTTATTAAAAAGTATAAAATTTACATCTAATAAAATAGCTCCAAAACTAAAATCTACTCTTAATGTGTGCTTAAAAGATATTAAAAATCAATGGCCAAAAAAATTACCAAGTGGAATTATTCATGGAGATTTATTTATAGATAATATCTTCTTTAATAAAAATAAATTTTCTGGATTTATAGATTTTTATTTTTCAAGCAATGACTATCTAATGTATGAAATTGCAATTTGTATAAACGCTTTATGTTTTGATAAAAAAAGAGATTCTTTTATGATGAATAATAAAAAAATTAAACACTTAATTGATGGATATGAAACTATAAGAACTATTTCAAAAAAAGAGAAAGACTCATTAAATATATTATGCAGAGGAGCAGCCTTAAGATACCTGCTAACTAGAATTTATGATTATTTTAACACACCTAAAACCGCGCTAATTCAGATCAAGGAACCTAATGAATATTTTCAAAAACTAATTGTCCATAATAATCTGAATAACTACAAAGATTATTATAAATAATGATAAAAATTTATACTGATGGCTCTTGTTTAAAAAACCCTGGGAATGGAGGTTGGGCTGCAATCATTAACATTAATGATAAAATTAAAAAAATTAGTGGAAGCGTAAAAGACACAACTAACAATAAGATGGAGTTAATGGCTCCAATTAAAGCCCTTCAAGAAATAAAAGAGCAGCAACCAATTGAAATTTATACAGACTCTCAGTACGTGAAATTAGGTATTACTGATTGGGTACATAAATGGATTAAAAATAATTGGTTAACTTCTAAAAAAGAACCAGTAAAAAACAAAGAGCTTTGGACTCAGCTTTATGAATTAAACAAATCTCATGAAATTAGATGGATATGGGTTAAGGCTCATGCTGGAAATATTCTAAATGAAGAAGTTGATTTATTAGCTAAACAAGCTGCAGAATTAAACTAAATTTAAAAAATTTTGGGCAGCCGAAACTTCACACGCACCAGCATCTTCTTCTTCTTGCAATTTAATTACTTTAAGATTGTCTATTAGCATTGTGTATCTATTTGATCTTACACCTAACCCTCGGGTACTTTTATCAACATCAGCACCTATTGCTTTCGTAAAACTCAAAAATGGATCAGCCATCATTAAAACTTTATCTGTAACATTTTGGCTTTTGCCCCAAGCTTCCATTACAAATGGGTCATTTACTGAGATACAGACTATTAAATCTACACCTTTTGCTTTATATTCACCATGACGATCAACGTAACCAGGTAAATGTTTTGCCGAACAAACTGATGTGTAGGCCCCTGGTAAACCAAATAAAACTATCTTCTTATCTTTAAAAAACTCAAAAGTATTTTTCTTAACAGGATTTCCATCTTCCATTATAAAAAATTCAGAATTAGGTATTGTTTCATTTTCTTTTAATCTCATTTTATTTTTTCCTTAATGTATTGTTGAGTTTTACTTAGATTATTTGAAATAATATCATAATTTTCTTTTTCACCCATAACATACTTTAGTTCATCAGGTAATTCAGATTTGATTCCAATCGATTTATCTATAGCTTCAGGAAACTTGCATGGATGTGCAGTAGCTAAAACAATATTATTACCTTCTAAATTTACTTTATCTAAAGATCCAAATCCTATTGCACTATGAGGATCTAGTACAATATCATATTTAATGTGAACTTCTTTAATGGTTTCTAAAATTTCTTTCTCACTCATACTCGCTGATAAGAAATCTTTATTTATTTTTTCCATTTTATCTTTTGAAATAATATATTTACCTTTTTCTTTAATTCCATGCATGATTTTGCTTGTTTCATCATCATCACAATTATTTAAATCATAAATTAACCTTTCAAAATTACTGGCGATTTGAATATCCATACTTGGTGAGTTTGTTTCAGAAACACTTTCTACCTCATAGTTTCCATTAGAAATTGCTCTATGCAAAATGTCATTTTTATTAGTTGCAACTACAAATTTGTTTATTGGTAAACCCATTTTTTTTGATAGGTAACCAGCATATACATCTCCAAAGTTTCCTGTTGGTACTGAAAAATTAATAGGTTTTTTGTCTTGTGCTTGGAAGTATGTATAAAAATAATATACAGCTTGTGCAATAATTCTTGCCCAATTTATTGAATTTACTCCAGACATATTAATTGAGTTAGAAAATTCTTTATCTGCAAACATTGATTTAACTAAATTTTGACAATCATCAAAGTTACCCTCAATCGCTATATTAAAGACATTCTTTTCTTTAACTGTCGACATTAGTTTTCTTTGAACGAGTGAAACTTTTTCATGAGGGTGAAGAACAAATATATTCATATTCTTTTTTCCCTTAATTGCATCAATTGCTGCAGCACCTGTATCACCAGATGTTGCAACTACAACATTTATATTTTTATTATTTTTTTTCAAGTAATGTTCATAGAAGTTTCCTAATAATTGCATTGCAATATCTTTAAAGGCTAGTGTTGGACCATGAAACAGCTCTAAAATCGTTGTATCACCCAATTTAATTAAATCTACGACGTTATCTTTTCTGAATACAGAATATGATCTTTCAACAATATCTGACAACTCATTTGCTGTCATAAAGTCACCTATAAATGGGTATATTATTTCTTTTGCTAAGTTCTGATAACTCAAGTTACTTAATGTCTTTATTTGTTCAGCACTGTATTTTTTAATCTCTTTTGGAATAAACAAGCCTCCATCATCTGCAAGCCCTTTGATAAATACCTGTTCAAAGCTATGTTCTTTTGAGTTATCTCTGGTGCTTATATATTTCATCTAGTGAATTTCTTTTAAAATATAAATATATTAATTGTGAAAAATTGGCTAATAAAAATCATCTTACAAATATAAACTAGTTAAGAATATAATTGTAAATTAATGACTTATTATCTTTTAACTTTAAGTTAAATTATATACCCTTTAAGAGTAAATATATAGGGGGTAAATTGAGTACAATTGGACTAGTTACAATGTATCTAATTATTCAGTTAGTGGTATTTTTTTCTATATTACCAATAGATGTTAATCGAAATAGAAAATTTTTAATCCCAGCAAATGAGATTGGAGCACCTGAAAATCCTAAACTTCTTAAAAAGACTTTTTATTCCATTGGTATTACGACTATTATTTTCACAATAATTTGCTTATTGATGAAATATGAATATTTAGATTTAACAGGTATAATCAGTTAAAAAATATTATACCGCAAAATTTTGAGTCAAAAAATTTAAATCAGACTATCTATTAAAAGTAATACAAAAATTAAAAATAGATACAAAATCGAGTAACCAAAGACTTTTTTTGCTTTCTTTAAATCAAATTTATTTTTTTTATATTGATATAAGTCAAAACAAATAAAATTATAATAAATTGTAATAACTAATGCCGGAATCAAATAAATTAAACCTGAAAAATTAATCCAATATGGAAAAATGATGATAGGTAGCATTAATAAAGAATAAACAAGAATGTATACTTTGGTTTTTTCAATGCCATCTGTTAAAGGTAACATTGGAATTTTTGCTTTTTTATAATCATCAGCTTTATATAAGCTCAATGCCCAAAAATGCGAAGGTGTCCAAATAAAAATTATTAAAAATAATGCTAATGGCTCTAAACTAATTGTATTAGTTGCTATAGTCCACCCGATAACAGGTGGTAATGCACCAGCAGCTCCACCAATAACAATGTTTTGTGGTGTTTTTCTTTTTAGCCATATTGTATAGACAAAAAGATAAAAAAATATTGTAAATAATAACAAAGATGCTGATAAAAAATTTGAAAAATAATTTAATGCTATAACTGAAATAACTGACAGCAACACTCCAAAAGTAAGTGCTTGCTTTCTATTGATTTTACCAGTGGGAATTGGTCTTAAGCATGTTCTTGTCATGAGTGCGTCTAAATCTGATTCGTACCACATATTTAAACATCCAGCCGCTCCTGCACCTAAGGCAACTAAAGTTATGCCTATCATAGCATCCATAATGCCTATATTTGAATTGGAGGTTAAAAGGCCAACGGCGCATGTAAATATAACAAGAGACATTACTCTTGGTTTCATCAATAGGTATAAAGATTTAATTAATTCATTAAAATCTAGAGAGATAGTTTTTTTTCTAATCATTTTGGTTAAACAATTATCAGATATGATGTGCCTATTCTACATTTAATAAAATAAACACTAAAATTGATACCATTCCAATAATAAGAATATGATTTCCTAAATCAAAAATTCCAATTTGTTTATTTTTTTTATCAATAAATCTTCTACTAAGAGACATATTGTCATATGGATTAATTGTAATTGTGGGGCCTTTGTCTTTTTGCTTCTCTAATTTTAATTGAGTACCAAACCATGTTGCATAAATAAAAAGTAAAAAAAATATTAAAGCCCCAGCAAGTACAGTGTATCCCGTCATAAAGTTTATCCTCCAGTAATAAAATATAATAATCTTGTAAAAACTGTGTATTTTGCTTCTGCCGCCATAAGCCCAATAAAACAAGCTATTGCTGTCATTGGCCACAAAAGAACATTAACTAGGGCATACCGCTCCCAAAATAAGTGCATAAAGAAAGCCATTATTAAACCAGCTTTTAGAAACATAAATATTAAAATTAATGACCATCTCAATAGTCCTTGGAATGCAAACCAATCAACCATGTACGAAAAAAAACTTAGTACAAATAAAAGCCCCCAAATCCAAAGGTAAATTCCTATCTTTTGAGTTGATGTTTGGTCTTTGTTTTGTGTTTCTTCCATAATTTTATTCTACCATAAGTAAAAAAAGGCAAATATAAATACCCACACTAAATCAACAAAATGCCAATAAAGACCTAAAATCTCTATTGCAACATAATCAGATTTCATTGTAGTAAAAAATCCCCTTTTACCGTTATCAAAATCACCTTTAAAAACTTTTCTTGCAAAAATAAAGAGAAAGATCACACCAATTGAAACATGAAATCCATGAAATCCAGTAATCATAAAGAAGTATGAACCAAATTGTTTTGCTCCAAAAGGATTTTCCCAAGGTCTAACACCTTCATGTATTAATTTTGACCATTCAAATACTTGCATTCCAACAAACGTAAGGCCACCAATAGCTGTAGCTAAAATAAGCCATCCACACATTTTTCTATTTTTTTCGTAACCATATTTAACAGCAAGAGCCATAGTTCCACTGCTTGTAATTAAAACAAATGTCATTATCGCAATTAATAATAATGGAACTGGTGTACTACCTACATGAAGTGAAAAAACTTCACTTGTGTTTGGCCAGTCTACTACAGTAGAGGCTCTTCCCTTCATATATGAAATTAAAAAACAACTAAATACAAAAGTATCACTCAGTAAAAAAATCCACATCATGACTTTCCCCCACTGAACACCTTTAAACATTGTTTGATCGGAGCCAGTATCTGCAGTCATTCCTTTAAACCCTGGTTTAAGTTCGTAACCTTCAATTTTTACATCAGACATATTTTTTCCTAAGTTTTTTCCACCTCTGCATTTATAACTTCACTTGGTGGCGTTGTTTGGGTTATGTAATCCTCTTTCGCACCAGGTACATTAAAGTCATAAGGCCATCTATGAATCACAGGTAGTTTTTCTCCCCAATTTCCATGAGTTGGTGGCACATCAGGAGTTAGCCATTCTAAAGAATTTGCCTTCCAAGGATTTTTGCCAGCTAGTTTTCCAATTTTTAAACTTGTTACAATATTGTAAATAAAAATTAGCTGTGAAAAACCAACAATTAAAGCTGCAATAGTTATAAATTCATTCATTCCTATTGCAGAAGTCACATAAGGACTGTCATACATTTCATAATACCTTCTCGGTACTCCGATAAAACCTAGGTAGTGCATTGGAAAATAAATGGAATAAGCCCCTAAAAAAGTGAACCAAAAATGCCACTTACCTAATTTTTCACTTAACATTCTTCCTGTGACCAAAGGAAACCAATGATAAACTGCTCCCATAATTACCATAAGTGGGGCTATACCCATCACCATATGAAAATGAGCTATTACAAAATAAGTATCAGATAGTGGAATATCTACTGCGACATTCCCTAAAAAAATTCCAGTAATTCCACCGTTTACAAAAGTTACAATAAAACCTAAACAAAAAAGCATTACCGTGTTCATTCTAATGTTTGCTCTAAATAGTGTTATTATCCAGTTATAAACTTTCAATGCAGTTGGCACTGCAATAATAAGTGTGGTTGTTGCAAAGAAAAACCCAAACCAAGGGTTCATTCCACTAACATACATATGGTGAGCCCAAACGAAGAAACTTAAAGCTCCTATACCAACAATAGCCCAAACCATCATTCTATATCCAAAGATATTTTTTCTAGCATGAACAGATATTAAATCTGAAACTATTCCAAAAGCAGGAAGGGCCACAATATAAACTTCGGGGTGGCCAAAAAACCAAAACAAGTGTTGGAAAAGAACAGGACTTCCTCCTCCATAACTTAGTACTTCTCCAGCTTGGAGAATGGCTGGCATAAAAAAACTCGTCCCAAGCATTTTATCTAGTGTCATCATAATACAACTGACTAATAATGCTGGAAAAGCTAACATAGCCAAAGCTGTTGCGGTAAAAATTCCCCATATCGTTAGAGGCATTCTCATTAATGTCATACCTCTAGTACGAGCTTGTAAAATTGTAATTATGTAATTTAATCCACCCATAGTAAATCCAATTACAAATAATGATAAAGAAATAAGCATTAAGGTAATTCCCATATTGGAACCAGGAGTACCTGGCAAAATAGCTTGAGGTGGATAGAGCGTCCATCCTGCACCTGTTGGTCCACCAGGAACAAAAAAACTAGCCATGAGAACACACACTGCTATAAAAAACATCCAGAAACTAACCATGTTTACATATGGAAAAACCATATCTCTCGCTCCAACCATTAAAGGAATTAAATAATTTCCAAAACCTCCTAAAAATAATGCTGTTAAAAAATAAACAACCATTATCATGCCATGCATAGTTACAAATTGATAATAATGTTCTGCTGTGATGAATGGAACTAGATCTGGATAACCCAATTGTAAACGCATCAACCAAGAAAGTATTAGACCGACTATTCCTGTAAACACGGCAGTAAGAAAATATTGAATACCAATAACTTTAGCATCCTGACAGAAAACCCATTTAGTAATAAAACTATGCCCATGATAAAGATCCTGTTCAGGAATTTCTGCAGGTCTTACATAATCAATGTCTTTTGATGGAGTGCCAGAAGAGCCAGACATGGTTTCTGAAGACTGTGCTTCAAGAGGTGTATTCTGTTGATTATATTCGTCTGACATAATTCTCCTTTACATTATTTAATCATCATTTTTAGCAAGTAGAGTTGTTTTTAATTTATTATTTTCTTGTTTAGCAATTAAATCTGAAAAAGTTTCCTGTTCTTTAATCCAGTTTTTATAATTGCCTTCACTTTCAACTATAACTTTTGCCCTCATAGCATAATGGCCCACTCCACAATATTCAGCACACAACACTTCGTATTCTCCTATTTTGTTTGGCTCAAACCAATAATAAGAAATGATTCCAGGTATAGCATCCATTTTTGCTCTAAATTGTGGAACATAATAATTGTGTAAAACATCTAGTGACCTTAATAAAATTTTTACTGGTCTATCTGTTTTTAGGTGAAGTACATCGTCTTGAATTAAAATATCATCTTTTCCATATGGGTCATCTAAGTTTATTCCAAAAGGATTGTCATCACTAATTTTTTCAACTTGAGCTGTGCCTAATATTCCATCTTCACCTGGTAATCTATATTGCCATCCCCATTGCCATGCATTAACTTCAACTTGCAGTGCATTTTTTGGAGTATTGATATAATTATTATAAACAATTAGACCCGGTGCTAGAAGAGCAATAACTCCAACAGTAGTTGCAATAGTTAATATTTTTTCTAATTTATGATCTTCTGGTTTGTATTCAACTTTTCTGCCTTCTTTATAGGAAAATTTTAGTATGCAATAAACCATGAACAAACAAACTAAAATAAATACACCACCACCAATCCAGAAAGTTAAATTAATCGTATCATCCATTGCCCCCCAGTTTGAGGCTATGTCTGTCCACCACCATGGAGTATATATATGGAACAGAACTGAACCAACAATTACCCCTAAAAATATAATTCCCGGGTGCATATTTGTCTCTCTCTCTTAGATAACAGTAATTGAAATAAATTTCCAAATCCATAGAAAAATATATTAATAAATGAGTAAATAAGGCTTTATAGTGAATTAAATTATGCTTGATAAATTTAGTCTCTTTGTAGTTGTGCTGGTTTTAGTTTTTTGCTTTTATCTTGTAATTTCTCTGGGAGCAGGAGTTTTTTCAAAAAAAGAAAAGAAACCAGAAATACAAAAATATTTAAAATCTGTTAATATTTTATTAATTTTTATAATTATTGTTGGGGTTATTTTAACGTTGTTTCTTTAAAATATTTAACCAAGCAGTGCTCGACACCAAGCAATAACTGTATCATTAAAAACATACATAATTAAAAAAAATACACACCAAATAATTAATAAAAAAGCCCAATAAAGAGATAATGCATCTATACTTTTTTGTTCTTTTATAATTTCTTCTTTTTTAAGTTTATTAACTTTGGAAAAAACTTTCCCCCAAAAAAATAATCCTCCTAAAAGATGTAAACCATGAAGTGCAGTAAAAATATAAAACGATGAAAAATAATTATTTGTAGAAACATAGTTTCCATTTTCCATTAATTGAAACCAAAAAAGGATCTGCCCAAATAAAAAAGTATAGCTTAAAAAGCCAACTATAAGCAAATTCCTTTTAATTTTTTCAAAATTATTTTTTTTTAAATCATTTGTGATTTTATTAAAAAAATAAGCAACATATAATAAAACTAATGTATTTAACCATAATAAATTAGGTTTCAATAGATACTCTGTATCTTGAGTCACTGGAATGCTATAAAGGTATCCTGTAACGACTAAAGTAAATAATACAGTACTTACACCAAAGATAACAATAACAGCTGATGTCTGCAACGATATATCAAAAGTTTTACCTTGATGATGGTTATCACTTTCCATCTGTTCTTTTTCCCAAGGCTTATCAGACAATGTTCCAAAAAGTTTTTTAATAAATTTAGACATAATTATAATATATAATATATTAATTCATAAAATATGAAATTAAAGACCTCAATAACTATACTGGGTGGCTGTTTGTTAATTTTTTTATTTATTATGTTACCTATTGTATTATCGATACAAGAAAAGAAAGAAGATATTTTAGCCTCATATACTGGGTCTGCATTTACTTTAATAGATGTAAATAATGAGCCCATAACAGAAAAATCTTTTCAAGGACCGTTAACTGCAATTTTTTTTGGTTTTACAAATTGTCCCGATATATGTCCAATGACACTATCTAATCTAGATCAGGTTATCGAAAAATTAGATGATAGTGAGAAAAAAAATTTGAAAGTTTTTTTTGTAAGTATTGATCCTGAAAGAGACAATCCTCAAATAATTCAGGATTACTTGAATTCATTTAAAAGTAAGATTTATGGAATAACTGGAGATCCACAAAAAGTATTTTTGCTTTCAAAATCATGGGGTGTTTTAAGTGAAAAAATTTTTAATGAAGACGGTAGCTATTTAATCAATCATAGTTCTTCAATACTTTTATTAGATAAAGGAAAGTATATTGATCGAATTAGTCATCATGAAAATTTGGAAAGTATTTTTAAAATAATTAAAAGTTATTTGTAAGCTTGTAAAAATTATTATGTATTTTTCCTCACATATAAATAAAATAAAAAAATTGACAGTGCTAAAGAAAACCAAGTAATAGCATACTTTTTATGGCTATTTGAAATATTTACAGTAATAATTTTTGGTTTTGGTAATTCTAAATTATTATTTAAGTAAATTATAAATGGTGAAAAATTTTTATTTGTATATTGAAAAATATCATCTCTATCTAAAGTAAACCAGTAATTATCATTAATATCATTAACGGGCTTAAACCTGTTAGCCTTAGATTGTTTTCTTAACGTTCCTAAAATATTTTTATGATCAAAAATATCAATTTCTTTAGTATTCTTTTTATCAAAAGGTATCCATCCTCTATTTAATAAAAAGTTTTTATTATTAATTATAATTGGATTAACAACGTTAAATCCTGGTGTACCTTTTTCATTTAAACTATATAAGTAAATTTGTTTATCAAAATCTATAACCCCTGAAGTTTTAATTTTTAGATAGTCTTCAGAAACATTGGTCATCAAATCAACAGGTTCTTTCTTCAAAGAAGCATCAATTTTATTCAGTATTTCATTTTTCCAATCTAATCTTACTAGTTGCCAGCTACCTAATGCTATAAATATAGATATAAAAAAGAATACAAAAATTGAAAATAAAAGTTTATTTCTCAAGGTTAACTGTTAACTTCCCCAAATATAGATTGAAGCAAATAAGAATAGCCATACAACATCAACAAAATGCCAGTACCACGCAGCAGCTTCAAAGCCAAAAAACTCACCTTTTTTATACTGACCAGTCTTGCCTCTCCACCAGCATACTGCTAAAAATATGGTTCCTACTACGACGTGAAACCCATGAAAACCTGTTGCCATATAAAACACAGCACCATATATATTTCCTGAAAAATCAAAACTTGCATGATGGTATTCATAGATCTGCAATAAAGAAAAGCTAAAACCTAAAACAACTGTCATTGCCAAACCTTGCACAAAACTTTCTCTATCCCCTTCTTCTAAAGCATGATGCGCCCAGGTAACTGTAGTTCCTGACAGTAATAGAATTAATGTATTGATGAGCGGGATATCCCAAGGGTCAAAAGTTACTATATCTTTTGGAGGCCACACGCTTCCAATTAATTCTGAAGGAAATAAGCTTGCATTAAAATAAGCCCAAAACCATGCAACAAAAAACATTACTTCTGAAGCGATAAAAAGAGTCATTCCATATCTAAGGTGAATTTTAACAACAGGCGTATGATGATTGTATTCAACAGACTCTATTATGACATCCCTAAACCACATGTATACTCCATAAAATAAAAGAGCAAAGCCTAAATACATTCCCCAAGAAACTTCACTATGCATATAATATACTGTCCCTATTGCTAAAAATAAGCTGGAAAACGATACATAAATAGGCCAAGGACTTGGATCTACTAAGTGATAATCATGTTTTTTTTCTGCTAACATTTTTATAATTTTGATTGGTTATAGTAATCTGATGAAAAGAAAGTATAGGACATAGTTACATCTTTAATATTTTTAGTATTTGGGTCGTTTACCATTTCTGGATCTAAATAAAAAGTCATTATATATGTTGCTTTTTCTCCTGCCTTCAACACTTGCTTTTCAAAGCAAAAACAGCCTAATTTACTGTAATACTTACCAAAAGAAGAGGGAGATACATTAAAAGCAGCCACGCCATAGGTTGTTTCATCGCCATAATTCTCTACTTCAAATTCAATTCGATTCACCTGACCTATGTTCACATCCATAACATTTTTTTTTACTTTAAAATTCCAAGGCAGTTTGTTTACATTTGTATCAAAACGAACACTTACTGTTTGATCCAAAACTGTATCTGGTGCTTCTTTTGATATTTGCGTTGTTCCACCAAATCCAGTTACTCTACAGAAAATATCATATAAAGGTACCGCAGCAAATGAAAGTCCCAACATAATAAAAAAGATTCCAGCTAAAATTATAGGAGTAAGTGTTTTTTTTTGGATCATAATTGTCTGTCAAAAACTCCTACATTATAGAGAGTAAAAAAAAATAGAAATATCATGAAAGCTATTATTCCAAGCGCAGTAAAGATATTTTTTTTTTTAATTTTTTTGTCTGGTGTTAACATAGTAATATTTTATCTATTAAAAATACTTTTTTAAAATTTAATGAGTATTCGATTTTTCAGTATCTTGATCATCCTCAAACTTCGGTAACTCCTCAAAGGTATGGAAATTTGGTGGCGATGGTATGGTCCACTCTAAAGTTGTAGCACCTTCACCCCAAGGGTTTTGAGCTGCAGCTTTTTTCTTATAAAAAGAATAAATCAAGTTAACAAAAAATACCAATAAACCAGCGACAGCTATAAATGAACCAACTGATGATACGTAGTTCCATCCAGCAAATGCATCTGGATAATCAGCATATCTTCTTGGCATACCAGCTAAACCTAAAAAGTGTTGAGGGAAAAATACTAAGTTAACACCAATGAATGTTAACCAAAAATGTATTTGTCCTAAAGTTTCAGAATATTCATATCCAGACATTTTACCAAACCAATAATAAAATCCTGCAAAAATTGCAAACACTGCTCCTAAAGATAAAACATAATGGAAATGAGCAACTACATAATAAGTGTCGTGCATTGCGGTATCAACACCTGCGTTTGCAAGAACAACACCTGTTACACCACCAACTGTAAATAAAAATATAAAGCCTAATGCCCACATCATTGGTGTTTTAAAGGAAATTGATCCACCCCACATTGTCGCAATCCATGAAAATATTTTAATTCCTGTTGGCACTGCAATAATCATCGTTGCTGCTATAAAATATGCTTTAGTATCAGTGCTTAAACCAACTGTATACATGTGGTGAGCCCAAACAACAAAACCGACAATACCAATTGAAACCATTGCGTAAGCCATTCCTAAATATCCAAATACGGGTTTTTTTGAAAACGTTGAAACGATATGACTTATCATTCCAAAACCAGGAAGGATTAAAATATAAACTTCTGGATGGCCAAAGAACCAGAATAAATGCTGGTATAAAACAGGATCTCCACCGGTTTGAGCATCAAAAAATGCAGTCCCAAAATTTCTGTCCGTTAAAAGCATTGTAATTGCACCAGCTAAAACTGGTAATGATAATAGCAATAAAAAAGCTGTAACTAAAACAGACCAAGCAAATAAAGGCATTTTATGCAAAGTCATCCCTGGCGTTCTCATATTTAGAATTGTAGTAATAAAGTTAACTGCTCCTAAGATTGAAGAAGCTCCGGCTAAATGTAAACTTAAAATAGCAAAATCCATTGCAGGACCAGGTTGTCCAGCTTTAGAGGATAAAGGCGGATATAAAGTCCATCCTCCCCCTACTCCTTGTTGACCAGGAGGGCCATCCACAAATATAGAAAGTAATAGCAAAATAAATGAAGCTGGCAATAACCAAAATGAAATATTATTCATTCTTGGAAAGGCCATATCAGGTGCGCCAATCATAATTGGGACGAACCAATTACCAAATCCACCAATCATTGCTGGCATTACCATGAAGAAAATCATTATTAATCCATGGCCAGTAACCAAAACATTGTAGAGGTGATAATTGCCACCTAAAATTCCATCACCAGGATGCATCAATTCAATTCTCATTAATACTGAAAAAGCTGTACCAATAATTCCTGCAACAATTGCAAAAATTAAATACATCGTACCAATATCTTTGTGGTTAGTTGAATAAGCCCAACGTTTCCAGCCTGTTGGTGTATGATGATCGTCGTGTGATGCTGTTTGTGTGTACATTATTATTTGTTCGCTAGTTTTTTATATTCATTTTCTGTAATTGGTTCATTAGCAAATTTCATTTTGGCTTCTGATAACCATTCCTCATACTCTTCATTAGTTACAACTCTAACTGTAATTGGCATAAATGCATGTTGTATTCCACATAGCTCAGAACATTGACCGTAGTAAGTTCCAACTTTTTCAGCCTTAAACCAGGTTTCATTTATTCTTCCAGGTACCGCGTCTCTTTTAACTCCAAAAGATGGTAGCGCCCAAGCATGTAATACATCGTTTGCTGTGATTAAAACTTTAACAACTTTATTAACAGGAACAACAAGTTCATTATCAACAGTTAATAGTCTTGGTTGGTTCTCTTTTAATTCTTCTTCTTTAATCATATATGATTCAAAGATAATATTTTCGTCAGGATATTCGTATCCCCAGTACCATTGGTAACCAACAGCTTTAATTGTAACATCAACTTTTGGAATCGTATCTTGATTATATAAAATCTTAAATGATGGTACTGCCATCACTATTAAAATTAAACATGGAATTAGTGTCCACAAAACTTCTACAGCTACATTATGAGTAGTTTTTGATGGGTTTGGATTTTTTGACGCTCTAAATCTTATGCAAACATAAATCATAAGAAATAAAACAAAAACACTAATCGCAATAATTATAGGAAGAAGAATATTGTTATGAAAATTAACAATTTCAGTCATACTTTGAGAAGCTGAATCTTGAAAGCCTAGCTGCCACTGTTTAGGTTGATTAGCTAATACGCTTGTTGAGTAGATAGTTGCTAAAATTGTAAGTAAAAATTTGTTCATTCACAACAGTATATAAAGTGCTTTCATAAAATTTACACTTTAGATTTTGCGACAAAATCACACTTTAGCTTTTAAAAACCATTAATTAATTAAATAACCGACGATAGATAGAGCTGAAATTACAGCAGTTTCTGATCTTAATATATTTTCGTTTATTTTGATTGGCTGCACCTCCTTAAAAGCAAGAATCTGCTCTCTTTCATCTTCAGAAAAATCACCTTCAGGACCGATTATAACACACGTTGGATTGCTAGTTAATTTTTCTAAATCTATTTTTTTATTTTGAGAGTTTAGATCGGTAAATATTAGATCTATTTTTTCATTACTTAAAAAATCTTTTAAAGATTTGGGCTCTTCAATAGATGGTACATTTATTCGGTTAGATTGTTCAGCAGCCTCTATAATTACTTTTTCTAATCTTTCTTTATTAATTTTTCTAACTATCGTTCTATCAAATATAATAGGTATAAATTTTGTAACTCCGAGCTCTGTTGCTTTTTGAATCATGAAGTTAAAATAATTTGATTTAATAGGTGAGAAAGCTAACCACATTTCTTTCATACTTTCTTTTTGTCTTAATTGTTTTGTAATATTAAATTCAACTATACTTTTTGATAAAGTTAAAATTTTTGCTTCCCACTCTCCACTGCTATTAAATAAAGAGAAAATTTCACCAATCTTTATTCTCATTACCTTGGTAACATAGTGAGATTGTGGTTTATCAAGTTTAGCAGTTAAATTAAGTGATAAACTTTCTTTAAAAAATAATCTAATATTACTCATTAATTTTAATTTAATTTATGAAAAATATTAAAGCAATAATTTTTGATGCATATGGCACTTTATTTGATGTCAATTCAGCAGCAAAAAAATGTAAAGATAAAATTGGTGATAAGTGGGAAGGTTTTTCAAATTATTGGAGAACTACTCAACTAGAATACACTTGGCTTAGAAGTTTAATGAATAGACATAAAGACTTCTGGCAAGTGACAGAAGATAGTTTGGATAAATCAATGAAGACATTTGAGATAGATGCTTCAATGAAAAATGAATTATTAAACCTTTACAAGGTGCTCTCACCCTTTCCAGAAGTGTCTGAGGTTTTAAAAACACTAAAAGAAAAAAATTATAAATTAGGTATTCTTTCTAATGGAACACCTTCTCTTCTTAATGAATTAGTTAATAGTAATAATCTAGATAATATATTTGATGATATATTTTCAATCGAAGAAGTTAGAATTTATAAACCAGACTCAAAAGTTTATGACATGCCAATTAAAAAATATAAAATACAAAAAGAAGAGGTTGCATTTTTAAGTGCTAATACTTGGGATGTGTCTGGGGGTGGAAATTACGGTTACAGTTCTATTTGGGTAAACAGAAATAATAGTATTTTTGATAATCTTGATTATAAACCTAAAGATGAAGTAAAAAATTTAAAACAGTTACTTAATATTATCTAATTCTATTTTCTTCAAAATTCTTATTTAGTTTTACTGAAATAGTTCGAGTATTTCTTTTATTCCATTCTGAGAAGGACCTTAAGATAGGCATGACTGAAAGGCCAAATTCAGTTAGTGAATACTCAACTTTTGGTGGCATTATTTGAATTACTTTTCTATTAATTATTCCATCTCCTTCTAATTCCTTTAGCTGCTTAGATAACATTTGTTGTGTAATGGTTTTCAATCCTTTTTTAAGCTCACCAAATCTAATTTTTTTACTTTGGAGTAAACTAAACAAAATTCTAATTTTCCATTTACCTCCAAGAAAGTAAACTGCTCTTTCTGCTGGGCAATCTATTAAGTTTTTCATGGTATGTTTTTATATACTAGTATGATTATTATGCGTTATTGCATTATTCATAACAAGGCACTATGTACAAGTCAAACAAATTGAAAGGGTAAATATGAATAATGGAGAAAGAGCAGGCGATAGTGCAATCGCTGTTGAAGTTGAAAAAGATAAATCTTATTATTGGTGTTCATGTGGAAAAAGTGCAAAGCAGCCTTTTTGTGATGGATCACATAAAGGGACAGATTTTACACCTCTGGCATACAAAGCTGAAGAAACTAAAAAAATGTTTTTTTGTGCTTGCAAACAAACTAACAATCAACCATTTTGTGATGGATCACATAATAAAAAATAAAGGATAAAATGCAAAATTTGAATAATAAAGTTAATAATTTTTTTTCAAACATAGATGGATTGGCCTCTTTAATTTTTAGGTTTGGAATTGGTGTAGCTTTTATCATTCATGGTGCAAAAAAATTTCCATTACCTCCTCAAGGATTAATTGAATATTTTGGTCTGTCACCCATGTTAGCATCAACAGTTGCTTTATCAGAACTGTTGACTGGATTGGTATTAATAATAAGTGGTTTTATTAAAAATCCTTTTGGAAATATACTCACAAGACTATCAGGACTTAATATAACTATCTTAATGATTACTATACTAATCTTTGCTCACAAAGACTGGTTCTTCACAGCAAAACTATTTACTAGTGAACAAATATTTCTTTTAATTGGTGGAATTTATTTTTTAATTAAGGGTAATCGAACATAAATATGGCTCAAATCGAAGTAGAAAAGATAATTGAACCAGTTGCAGCATCAGATGGTGCTGGCGTTAAATTAAAAAGAAGTATTGGTACTCATCTTATTGATTACCACGATCCTTTTTTAATGTTAGATGAGTTTGGCTCTGAAGATAAAGATGATTATATTGGAGGCTTCCCTCCTCACCCTCACAGAGGAATTGAAACTGTAACTTACATGTTAAGTGGAGAGTTTGAGCATGAAGATAGCACTGGTGCTAAAGGTAGAATGACATCAGGAGATGTGCAGTGGATGAAAACTGGTGGTGGAATAATTCACTCTGAAATGCCTGCAATGACAGAAGGTAAGCTGCATGGTTTTCAATTATGGGTAAATATGCCTGCTAAATTAAAAATGAACAAACCTGAATACATTTATATTGATGCAGATAAAATGAGCACTCATAAAGATGATAATAAAATAGTTAAAGTAATTGCTGGAAAATTTGAAAATGCTGAAGGACCTGTTAAAGGCCATAACGTAGAACCAATTTACTTTGATGTAGAGATTGAAGAAGGTAAGGAGTTTAATTTTGATCTTCCTTCAACACATAACTCTTTAATTTATTTGATTGATGGGGAAATTAAGGTTGGAGATCAAAACCATGACCAAGCTAAAAACTCTACTTTAATTATCCTAACTCAAGGTGAAAATTTGAAAGTATCTAGCTTAACTAAAGCTAAGTTTTTATTAATATCTGGTAAGCCAATTGGAGAGCCTATCGCAAGAGGTGGTCCATTTGTAATGAATACTAAAGCTGAAATCTTGCAAGCTGTGCAAGATTATCATAATGGTACATTTGTAAAATAATGAAAAAAATTGAAATAGAAAAATTTGGTAGTCCTGAAACTTTACAAATCAAAGATGTTGAAATTGGTAAACCAGGACCAAAAGAGGTTCTTATAAAAAACTTATCAATCGGTCTTAACTATATTGATGTTTATCACCGAACAGGCTTGTACCCTATTCCTCTTCCAAGTGGGATTGGTCTAGAGGCATGTGGAATAATTGAAGAAGCTGGTTCAGAAGTTGATCTATTTAAAGTTGGTGACAGGGTAGCCCACTCTTCAATGCCAATTGGAAGTTATTCTGAAAAACAATTATTTCCTCAAGAAAAGTTAGTTTTAGTTCCAGAGGGTATTTCAGATGAAATTGCATCTTGTATTATGCTTAAAGGAATTACTGCTGAATATTTATTACACAGAGCTTACCCAATAAAAAAAGGTGATAAAGTTTTATATCATGCTGCAGCAGGTGGTGTTGGTCAAATATTATGTCAGTGGGCTAATGCATTAGGAGCCAAAGTTATTGGAACGGTTGGCTCTAAAGAAAAAGAAGCCATTGCTAAAAAAAATGGCTGTCATCACGTGATAAATTATACAGATAAAAATTTTGTTGAAGAGGTAGAAAAAATTGTAGGAAAAAATGGAGTTGATGTTGTTTATGATGGTGTTGGCATTAAAACTTTTGATGGGTCAATTGAAACATTAAAAGTTAGAGGCATGATGGTCGCTTTTGGTAATGCGTCAGGTTATGTTGATACTATAGATGTTAAAAAACACATTAATGCAAAAGGATTATTTTTTACACGCCCATCAATTGCACATTATACAATAACAAGAGAGGAATTGGTCGAATCTGCAAAAAAAGTTTTTGATGCTATATTATCTGGAAAGTTTAAAGTTGAAATTTCAAAAAGGTATTCTCTTAGTGATGTGAAGAAAGCACATGAGGAATTAGAAGCAAGATTGTTAACTGGGCCTGCTATAATTATTCCTAATTAATCTAAATCAACATCCATATCAGACATGTGCCATTTAAGTGCATTGGTAGATACTTGAATTTCTCTTAAAAAAACAACAATAGAAATCATCATAGATAAACAACAAGATCCAAAAATTATTCTTGCTACAAAAATTTCATTTAAATAAAGAGCAAAAACAGTTAGCAAATTAAACAAAAGACCAAATGCAGCAAACATGATTGTCCATTTTAATAAAACTATTCTTCCATTTAAATTAATAAATTGCTTTTTCCACTCAGGTGGAACATGATTTTCATACACGTGTTCATCGTGAAGCTGCCTAATAAGCTTACTTAATGAGTGAAATCTATTACTATAGATATTCATAAGTAGGGGTATTGCTGGAAACATTAATGCTGTGACAGTGTAATCTATATTCATACGAATCAATTTGATTATGAAACTAGCCTTTGTTATTTACAAGTAAATTATAATGAAACAATTAAAATTTTTTATTGAACTAGCGAGACTAAAAAAGCCAATTGGCTTTATGTTGTTGTTTTGGCCATGTGCATGGGGTTTAACCCTTGCCTATGATTTTTCAAATAGTCTAAATGATTATTTTTTTTATCTATCTTTATTTTTCTTAGGATCAGTTTTAATGCGCTCTGCAGGCTGTATTGTTAATGATATTTTTGACAAAGAATTTGATAAAAAAGTTGTGAGAACAAGAAGTAGACCCATAGCTGCTAACAAAGTTTCTATAAAGTTGGCAATTTTTTATACAATTATGTTGTGCTCACTTGCTTTGTTGGTCTTGATTAATTTTAATGACTTAACGATTATACTCGCTCTAGGCTCTATGCCATTAGCCTTTACCTATCCTTTAATGAAAAGATTTACTTATTGGCCTCAACTATTTTTAGGAATAACCTTTAACTATGGTTTGATTTTGGGTTGGACAGCAATACAAGGTGATATAAACATTGTTGCTATTATCTTTTATTTGGGAGCCATATTTTGGACACTAGGATACGACACAATATATGGGTTTCAAGATATTAAAGATGATGAAATTATAGGTGTTAAATCAACTTCAATAAAATTTAAGGAAAACCCAAAATTATTTTTAATGTTATGTTATCTAATCTTTATGATATCTCTTATTTTAGTAGGTTTTTTTATGAAGTTTAATACAATATTTTATTTTTTTTCTCTTATGGTAATCTTTCATTTATTTTTTTATCAAATCTATAATTTTAATTATAAAAATCCAAAAAATTGTTTAAAAATTTTTAAAAGTAATAATTTTTTTGGTGCAGTTATTTTATTAGATATATTAATTGGTAAATTTTAAATGAAAAAAACTGATACTATAATCATAAAAAGACTTTTTTTTAGTTATACCAAAAAACATATAAGAAAAATAATAGTAGCAATATTTTTTGCAGTAATGGTTGCAGGAAGCACCTCTGGTATCGCCTACCTCTTAGATCCTGCGATTAAAAAAATATTTATTGAAAAAGATCAAACTTTAATAATTTTTATTCCAATCTTTATTATTATTGCTTTTTCAGTAAAGGGCTTGTCTCTGTATTTTGCAAAAGCTCTTATGATAATAGTTTCTGAAGAAGTGAGAAAAGATCTTCAGTGTGACATGTTGAATAACTTAATTGAAGCAGATACTAAATTGATTGATGGAAAACATACTGGAAAATTTATATCAAACATAACTAATGATGTAACCCATATAACTAGCTTAGTTAGTACTGCAGTTCTAAACTTATTCAAGGATAGCTTGACTTTAATGGGTTTACTTTTTGTAATGTTTTTTCAAAATTGGAAGCTCTCTTTGATTGCAATAATAATGATCCCTCTTGCATCACTTGCGGCAAGAACACTAGGTAAAAGAGTGGGGAAAGTTGCAACTGAACAAATGTTAAAAGCCGGGGTACTCAATACATACTTGATTGAAGCATTTAAAAATCACAGACTTATTAAAATTTTCCAACAAGAAAAATATGAAAAAGATAGAGCTTACAAATTTATAGATGAGGTAAAAGAGAAAGCAATTAAAATTGCAACTGTTTACGTTAGGGCTTCTCCTATAATGGAAACACTAACAGGAATCATGATAGCGATTTTAATTTTTTATTCTGGAAAACTTGCTTTAAAAAATGAGATTGATATCAATAATTTTTTTTCATTCCTTGCTGCTATGATGTTGGCATATCAACCAGTAAGATCTTTAGCTACTTTAAATATAACAATTAGCCAAGGTTTATCAGCAGCAGCAAGAATTTTACCTGTTATTGATAGAAAGTCAGAACTAATACAGAACAAAAATGACAAAGAAATAAAAATAAATTCTGGGAATATTGAATTTAAGAATGTCACTTTTAAATACGATAAAGAAATAGAAAATAATATTTTAAATTCAGTTAATTTGAAGATGTTAGGAGGAAAAATGACATCAATTGTTGGACATAGTGGTGCGGGTAAATCAACCATTTTAAACTTAATTCCAAGATTTTATGATTTGATTTCAGGTGACATTCAAATAGACGGTCAATCAATCTATAAGTGCACAATAAGCTCTCTCAGAAAAAATATTTCACTTGTTAGTCAAGATACAACTCTGTTTGACGATACAATTAAAAATAATATTGCTTATGCAAATTTAAACGCTAGTCAAAAAGAAATTGAAGAAGCAGCCAAAAATTCTTTTGCAAGTGAATTTATCGACAAGCTACCTAATAAATATGAAACAATTATTGGAGAAAATGGAACAAGATTATCAGGTGGTGAAAAGCAAAGATTGTCAATAGCACGAGCAATGCTTAAGAAAAGTCAAATAATTCTCTTAGATGAAGCAACTTCCTCTCTAGATGCAGAAACTGAAAATAAAATTCAAGAGGCTGTAAACTTTTTAACTAAAGACAGAACAACAATTGTAATTGCCCATAGATTATCAACAATACTTAATTCGGACAACATTTATGTTATAGATTCAGGTAGAATAGCTGGAGAAGGAACTCATGATGAGCTACTTAATAACTCAGCATTGTATAAAAATTTTTATGAAAAACAAATTAAAAAAGTTTAATGTTTTTTTTTTACAGAATATTAAGTAATTTAGTTTTATTTTTATCACCAATAATTATTTTAATACGACTACTTAAAAAAAAAGAACACCCCATAAGATTTAAAGAAAAAATAGGCTTTTATAGTAAAAAAAAAATAAAAGGAAAATTGTTATGGTTTCATGGAGCAAGCGTAGGAGAGATATTAAGTGTAGTTCCTTTAATAGAAAAATTAGAAAAAAATAAAAAGATAAGACAAATTCTAATCACCTCTAATACGCTAAGTTCATCCAAAATTTTATTAAAATTAAAATTAAAAAAAACAGTTCACCAGTTTTTTCCAATTGATACTAATTACAACACTAAGAAGTTTTTGAAATACTGGGATCCTTCGATGGCAATTTTTATAGATTCAGAAATATGGCCAAACATGATAAAAAACGTTAAGAAAAGATCTATTCCATTAATGTTAATTAATGCAAGAATCACAGATAAGTCTTATAAAAGATGGAAAATATTTCCTTTATTTGCAAAGAATTTATTTAAAAATTTTGATATATGTTTGGCAGCAAGCTTAAAATCAAAAAAGCTTTTGAAATCTCTTGGTGCAAAAAAAATTGAATATATTGGTAATTTAAAATTTATTCAAAGTGAAAAAAGTACAGATTCATTAAATAATAATATAGGGAAATTTTTTTTTTCAAAAAAAACCTGGTGTGCTTCTAGTACTCATCAAGCTGAAGAAAGTATGTGTGCAAATGTACATAAGAAACTTAAAATTAAGTACAAAAACTTAGTAACAATAATAATCCCAAGACATATAGATAGAACAAATGAAATAATTAAAGAAACAAAAAAACTAGGCTTAAAAATTCATATTCATGAATCAAAAACAAAAATAGACAATAAAACAGACATATATTTGGTAAACTCTTTCGGACAAACAAAATCTTTTTTTAAAATCTGTAAAACTGTTTTTTTAGGTGGATCAATGATCAAACATGGAGGACAAAACCCATTAGAGGCAGCAAGATATGGTTGCCAAATTTTGCACGGCCCAAATATTTGGAATTTTAAAGAGATCTATAATCTCTTACAAGCGCATGGCTGCTCAAATACTATTAGAAATATTAAAGAATTAAGTAATGGAGTTGAAAAAATACTTAATAATAAAAATAATTCTAAAAGTCTAGAATTACAAATTAGAATACTGGGTAAAAAAATTTTAAAATCTTCTTTAAATAAAATTAATTTTTATATTAACAAATGATGAAATTTAAAAAACCTAATTTCTGGGATTACAAGAAGCCTAATTTTTTATCTTATTTTTTATTACCATTAACTTTCCCTTTAATTATTAACAATTTTTTATTAAATAAAAAAAAAGTTAATAAAGATGAAGAAAAAATTAAAAAAATTTGTATAGGAAATATATATATTGGTGGTACAGCAAAAACACCCTTAACTATTAAAATTTACGAAATTTTAAAGGCTCTTAAATTTAAAACTGGTACCATTAAAAAATTTTATAAAAATCATAAAGATGAACAAAAAATTCTTGCTCGAAAGACTAACTTTTATTGTGAAAAAAATAGAATTCAAGCTCTTAACAAGGCAGTTAAGAATAAGCTAGATGTTGTTATTTTTGACGATGGATTGCAAGATAAGTCTATAAATTATGATCTTAAATTTGTTTGTTTTAATAATGAAATATGGATCGGAAATGGTCTTTTGATTCCCGCTGGACCTCTAAGAGAAAAAGTTGATAGTCTCTCAAAATTTGATGCCGTATTTCTTAACGGAAATAAAAAAAATAACACTTATTTAAAGACATCTATTAAAAAATATAATTCGAATATTAAAATTTTTGAGTCTTTTTATAAACCCATAAATCTTAATAAACTTAATATAAATAAAAAATATCTAATTTTCTCTGGAATTGGGAATCCAAAAACCTTTAAAGAAATATTAATTAAAAATAAATTTAATATTATTAAAGAAATTGTTTATCCTGATCATCATAACTATAAAAGGGGAGATATAGATTATATAAGAAAGTTAGCAAAAAAACTTAATTTAGAAATTTTAACCACAGAAAAAGACTATATAAAAATTGAGTCAAGAAATAATCAGGGTATTAAATTTTTAAAAATAGAACTTGATATTAAAAATGAAAAAAGACTGATAAATTACTTAAAACTTCGTGTATGAAATTAATAAAATATTTTATTCAATTTTTAACAATATTAACTTTGTTTTTAATATTTAAGATTTTAGGATTAAAATTAGCCACACTCCTTTCAAGTAAAATTATGTATTTAATTGGTCCATTATTTAGATCGCAGAGTCTAATAAATTCTAATATACTAAAGGCTCTTCCAAATTCAAATCAAGAAAAAGTAAAAAATATTTCAAAAAGAATGTGGGGTAATTATGGAAAAATACTTGCAGAGTATGTTTTTATTAAAGATTTCAGAGAGTCTAAACTTAATAAAAAAATTAAAGTTAAAGGTCAAGAAATTCTTGATGAAATAAAAAAAAATAATGAACCTGTAATATTTATTTCTGGCCATTTTAGTAATTTTGAATTGATGGCTTTACATATAGAAAAGTCAGGTATTAATCTAGCAGTTGTTTATAGACCTCTTAATAATAAATTTTTAAATTTTATAATGGAAAAAATAAGAAAAAAATATATCTGCAAAAATCAGATTAAAAAAGGAATTTCTGGAACAAAAAAATTACTTTCTTTTTTTAAATCAAAAACTTCAATAGCCTTAATGATTGATCAAAGAGTTTCTCAGGGTATTACTTCTAAATTTTTTAACCATGATTGTTTTACAACTACCATTCCTGCTCAATTTATAAAAAAATTTAAATGTAAAGTTGTACCTATTCATATCGAAAGATTACAAAATTCTGATTTTCAATTAACTATTCATGAGCCTTTAGAATACCCAATCAATGAATCGTTAGAGACAATTACTTTAGAATTAAATATGTTTCTCGAAAAATTAATTTTAAAAAACCCTGAACAGTGGATTTGGTCTCATAATCGTTGGAAGTAACTATCAAGCTTTATTGGATTCTTTTTTTTTCAGCTTCTTTATATGAGTAGTATGGTTCTTGTAACTCAACATTCCAATAATTAAGAGTTTCTAAATTAATAATTTTGCCTGATATGGCACAAATCACGTGGTCACCACCTTCAATAATTTCAAAATTATTTGGTAAATATTTTATTTTTGCTAATTTTTTATTCATTTTTAGTTTATATATCATTATATGAAAGTTGGAATAATAGGAAGTGGCGGGCGTGAGCATGCTATTTGTCTTGCATTAAATGATATCAGAAAAATTGAGGAAATATACTGTTTTCCTGGAAATGCTGGAACTGCAAAAATTTCAAAAAATATAGTATTAAATTTAGAAGACTTTGATGAATTAAAAGATTTTATATTATTAAATAAAATTGACCTCATAATAGTTGGACCAGAAAAGCCATTAGTAGATGGAATAGTTGATTTTTTAGAAGGTCATAACATAAAAGTCTTTGGTCCCAATAAAATAGCATCCCAACTAGAAGGATCTAAAATTTTTACAAAAAACCTTTGCAAAAAATATAATATCCCAACAGCAAAATTTGGTATTTTTGAAAATGTAGATAGTTCTATCCAATTTATAAAAAAAACTAAATATCCTATTGTTATAAAAGCTGATGGATTGGCCTCAGGAAAAGGTGTTTATATATGTGATAAAATAAGTGAAGCTAAAAATGCAATTAATGAAATTTTTGCAGGTAAATTTGGGAAAGCTAAAAACTTACTTATTGAAGAATTTCTCAAAGGTGAGGAAATGAGCTACTTTATTATTAGTGACGGTAAGACATTAAAAAAGTTTGGTACAGCTCAAGATCATAAAAGGGTATCTGAAGGTGATACAGGAAAAAATACGGGTGGAATGGGAGCTTATTCACCTTCAAGGCTATTCAATGAAGCCTTGGATAAAAAAATCCTTTCTAGAATAATTGAGCCAACAATAAAGGGTCTAAAAGAAATTGGAACAATTTATAAAGGTTTTTTATACGCTGGACTTATGATTGTTGATGGTGAACCTTATTTAATAGAATACAATGTGCGGATGGGTGATCCCGAGTGTCAAACCATATTACCAAAATTAAATTCTGACTTATTAGAAATTTTTTTATCATGTTGTGATGAAAAACTCCATGAAACAGATATTAATTGGTATAATAAAAAAAGTATATGTGTTGTTTTATGTTCAAAAGGATACCCAGATCAAATTAAAAAAAAGATATTAATAAAAGATTTAGATAATTTAATATTAGGAAATGATGAATATTGTTTCCACGCAGGAACTATTATTGAGAATAAACAAACTTACGCAATTGGTGGAAGAGTATTGAATTTTGTTTGTTTATCAAATGATTTTTTATCAGCAAGACATCAAATAATGAATTCATTAAAATCTTTAAATTGGAATGGTGGTTTTTATAGAAAAGATATTGGTTATAAAGCAATAAGTGAATGAGAATAATATCTGGAAAATCTAAAGGCAAAAAAATCATTGAGCCTAAAGATTTTAACACTAGACCACTTAAAGACTTAACCAAAGAATCAATATTTAATATAATTGCTCATTCAAATAAGTTTAATATAGAATTAGAAGGTTCTAAAGTTTTGGATCTATTTTCAGGTGTGGGGTCCTTTGGACTTGAATGTCTTTCTAGAGGATCAACAAATGTTGAATTTGTTGAAAATTATAAAAATGTTCTGCCTATTTTAAGAAAAAATATTTCTACATTAAACTATCAGAACAATACTTTAATAATTGAAAACGATATATTCAATCAACTAAACTTTAACATTTTCATGAATAAGTTTGACATTATTTTTATAGACCCACCATATAAAGAAAAGAATTTATCAAAACTAATAATGAATATTTTTGAGGCTAAAGTATTAAACCGAAATGGAATAATTATTATTCACAGACATAAAAAAGAAAAAGAGGAGTTTCCTGATAAACTTAACATTATTGAAGAAAAAACCTACGGTATATCGAGGGTGATTTTTGGAAATTTTTTTTAGATTAAAATCTTTTTTGTTTCTTTTTTAATTAGTTCAACTGATGGTTGGTCGTATGGGTTAACTTTTAAGGCTCTTCCAATTAAAATAGTTTCTAAAATAAAAAAACAAAACAATTCACCCAAAGTTTTTTCATCCTTATAAAGAACTTCAAAACTTCTAAAAGGAATTTTTTTATTTAAAAAAACTTTTTCAGTTGCTAATTTTTGTGCAAAAATTATCTCATTTAAATCTTTATTTTTTAAATATTTGTGAGAAGAAAGTATTGTTCTTTTATTGATGCTTACAGGGTCTTTTTCTTTGACAGAAAAAAAAGTAAAAAAGTTATTTCTTGGTCCATCAAGATAAAGTTGCATTACACTATGATTGTCTTTTGGCATTGATGATACTATTGGCAAAATTCCTTTTCCCTTTTTACCCAAACTTTCAGCAATTAATTGTTGATACCATTTAAATAAACTTTCAGAACTATCATCATAATTAAGAATAATTGAATTAAACTTTTTTTGTTTTATAAGAATAAGAGTATTATTCACATTTGTTGTTAATGCATTTATAAAATTTTTATTCTTAACCAGATTGTTTAATTGTTTAAATTTAATTGCACTTAAACCCATAAGTTCAGTTGGCAACATTCCTACTTCGGAAAGAACAGAGTACCTTCCACCTATATAATTATTGTGATGTATGATTTCTGCTTTTAATTTTTTTGCCAATAAATATAAATAACTTTCTCTATTCTCTGTAATAAAAATGTTTTGATCATCATTTTTTATAATTATGTTTGAATTAGTAATTGTCTCTAGCGTATTTCCTGATTTTGAAACTATTATATTTAGGTGTTTATTTTTTTTTTTTTAATATCTAATTTTGCTTGAAGATTATTGTAAAAATAAATTTCTTTTTTAATTTTTTTATTTAAAAAATTATAAATTGCTTCTGTACCAAGAATTGATCCACCCATACCAATAATTTTTAAGCTAGAGTGTTTTTTATATTTTTTAACTATTTTTTTGCTATAACTATTTTTATAACTTGCTCTTAAAGATTCTATTGTCGAATTTTTCTCCTGTAAAATAATATTTAAATCTTTTTTAATTTTTTTATTATTCTTTATAAATTTGAAATTTTTAAAGTTGATATTCTTTGTTAACATCAATTACTTTTAATTTTTTCTAATATATTCTTTTCTAATGAAGAATCAGATGTTTCACCTGTGATTACAGTGTTGGTTGTTGATGAATTTTTAGTAAAAATTTCCTCTATTTCATTATCAGTTTTTGTGCTCTCACTAATGTCATTTGCTTTTTTTGGTACTGGTAGTTTTTCAAATTTAGGAGGCATAGTTAAAGGATTTTTTTTTTGTACTAAAAACTCATCTGAATTTGTGTTTTTTTTTCCTGTCAAACCATCTTTAACACTTTGACAACCACTAAGTGATATCAAAATAGCAAAGAGATAAAATATAGCTTTAGTCATTTTTTTCATATTTTATATTCTTAACAAATATTTCACCTAAAATAAGGCATATTATTCCCAATGTTATAAACATATCCGCTACGTTAAAGATGAACCAATGAAAGTCTCTAATGTGGAAATCGATAAAATCTGGCACAGCTGAGTAATATACACGATCAAAAAGGTTGCCAATGGCTCCCCCAAGGACAAATAGTAACGATACTCTTTTAAATCCTTCACTTTTTGCAGCCATCATTAAAACGATAATGCTTACAATTATAATTAATGACGTAATTATGTTATAAATAAATTTTTCATTAAATGAAAATAGCCCAAATGCTATTCCTTTATTCCAAATTAAATAAAAATTTAAAAAAGGCGTTAAATAAATGTCAACTACATTCCCTAGCTCAGCCATCTTAATAATATAAATTTTAGAAAATCTATCTATCAAAAAAATAGTTAAAACAATTATAGAATCTATTAATATTTTATTAAATTTCACTTTATCTATATGACTTTAATTAAATAGGGTGTCTTTCACACCCTTTTTTATTAATCTTCCAGCAAATAGGGCATTTTCTTCCTTCAGCTTTATTTGCAATTACAGTTATTTCTCCTAATTCTGTTTTTTTTAATTCAGCGCTAGAGGTTATGCATATCTCTGCAAAATCTATATTATTTAATTCATTAAATAATTTATCATTAAGATTTATAGTAAGCTCTGCCTCAAGACTTGATCCAATTTCTTTGCTGGCTCTTTTTGCTTCAATGCTAATATTACATATTTCTCTAATTTTTTTGAGCTCCTTCCATTTTTCATTTAGCTTTAAGTTTTTAAATGATTCTGGATAATTCATAAATTCTAACAAATGAATACTTTTTTCGTCTTTCTTTATTAACATAAAAATTTCCTCTGTAGTAAAGGAAAGTATGGGTGCAAACCATTTTACTAAAGACTCAAGAATAATATTTAATACCTGAATGCATTTCTTTCTTTTTTCAGAGTCTTTTGCATCACAATATAAAGTATCTTTTCTAATATCAAAATAAAAAGCTGATAAGTCTACTGTGCAAAAATTTAAAAGCTCCTTATAAAGGTTATGAAAATCGTATACTTTAAAATAATTATTATAACTTTTGTTTAACTCATAAATCTTATGTAACATATACTGCTCTAATTCTGGTAATTGCTCAACATCAAGATTTTTAATATCAACTTTTTTAAAATTGTCATTTAAATTTCCTAGCAAATATCTAAATGTATTTCTAATTTTTCTATAAGAATCTGCATGTTGCTCTAAAATTGAATAATCAATCCTTAAGTCTTCTGCATAATTTGATGATGCAACCCATATTCTTAAAATATCTGCACCATATTTTTTTAAAATATCTTCTGGTGCTATTACGTTTCCTAAAGATTTAGACATTTTAAGGCCTTTGCCATCCACTACAAACCCATGTGATAAAATTGATTCATAGGGAGCCCTACCTCTAGTTCCACATGATTCTAATAATGATGAGTGAAACCAACCCCTATGTTGATCAGACCCCTCTAAATACATTGATGCAGGCCATTGAAGATCTTCTCTTTTTTCTAGAACAAATGCATGGGTGCAACCACTATCAAACCATACCTCAACTATGTCACTTATTTTTTCATAATCTTCTGCTTTATATTTGTCTCCTAAAAATCTTTGTGGATCATCAGAAAACCAACAGTCTGAGCCCTCTTTTTCATAAATATTTGCTATGTTTTCATTAACTTCATCATCTGCTAAAATTTCTTTAGTAGTTTTATGAACAAATATTGGTAAAGGAACACCCCAAACTCTTTGTCTTGAAACACACCAGTCTGGCCTTGTTTCAATCATTGCCTTTATTCTCTCTCTCCCTTTATCTGGATAAAATGTGGTTTCATCAAGAGCTTTTAATGCTTTTTTTCTTAGGCCATGACTTTCCATGGAAATAAACCACTGTGGTGTTGCTCTATGAACAAGTGGGGCTTTTGATCTCCATGAATGTGGGTACGAGTGAATCAGTTCTCCATTAGATAGTAGTTTTTTTTGTGCTTTTAGTTTTTCAATAACAATTGGGTTTGCTTTAAAAATGTGAGTTCCTTCAAATAATGGAAGATTTTTAGTATACTTACCATCACCATCAACTGTTTCAATTGCTTTAATACCATACTTTAAACAAAGGTTGAAATCATCAGGACCATGACTAGGGGCACAGTGAACAATACCCGTTCCTTGTTCGGTTGTAACAAACCTTGCTTCGAGCATTGGAATTTCATAGTTATAACCAAGATCTAAAAATGGATGATTACAAACTGTGTCTTTAAAATCTTTTCCTTTAAATTTTTTAATTTCTTTATAACTTTTAATATCACAGTCCTTAATTACAGAATCTAACAATGCTTCAGCAATCACTATTTTTTTTCCTTTAAAATCTCCATCATCATTTAACTGAATCACTAAATAATCTAAAGCTTCATTGTAAGCCAAAGCTTTGTTTGCTGGTATTGTCCAAGGCGTAGTTGTCCATATCACGACCTCTGTACCTTCTAGCTCTTTTAAATTTGTTTTTTTAACAGGGAAAGCAGCGTAGATGGTATCTGACTTATGATCATGATATTCTACTTCAGCATCTGCTAAGGCAGTTTTTTCAACTGTAGACCAGAGAACAGGTTTAAATCCTCTATAAAGACTTCCTTCTTTTAAAAACTTACCCAACTCTCTTACGATTTGTGCTTCCGCATCAAAGCTCATGGTAGCATAGTGATTATCCCAATCGCCTATAACACCCAATCTTTTAAACTGTGTTTTGTGAACTTCAATCCATTTTTTTGCAAAGTCTCTACATTCTTTTCTAAATTCAGTAATTGGAACTTCATTTTTATTTTTTTTATTTTTTTTATATTGTTCTTCAATTTTCCATTCGATAGGTAATCCATGGCAATCCCATCCTGGAACATACACCGAGTCTTTTCCGTCCATTTGATGAAATTTAACAATTATATCTTTTAAAATTTTATTTAGCGCAGTGCCCATATGAATGTTGCCATTGGCGTATGGAGGGCCATCGTGGAGTATAAATTTTTCCTTACCCTTTTTAGATCTTCTTAACTCTTTATAAATGTCAATTTTTTTCCAATAATCTAGAATTTCAGGCTCTTTATTCTGCAAATTAGCCTTCATAGAGAAAGCTGTTTTGGGTAAATTTATATTTTCTTTGCTCATATTAACTTCTTTTAGCAACTTTTAGATCACTTTGAATTTGTTTTCTTAATTGATTAACGTTTTTGAATTTTTTTTCTTTTCTTATAAATTTTATGAATTCAATTGATAAATACTTATTATAAAGATTTCCAGAAAAATTAAAAATATGAACCTCTAATAAGATTTTTTTTTGATTAAAAGTTGGTCTATACCCAAGGTTTGCAATAGCTTTTAAAGGTTTTTTAGAGTTTTTTTGTTTTACTGTGACCGCGTACACTCCTGGCATACCAATAACATAATCCTTAATATCTATATTGCAGGTAGGGAAACCGATCTTTTTTCCTTCTTGTCTTCCCCTTTGAACTATTCCTTCGATTGACCAATTTCTGTTTAATAATTTATTGGTTTTTTTTAAATCACCTTTTTCCAAAAGAGCCCTGATGTATGTAGACGAAATAATTTTTTGACTTAATATTAATGGTTTAGGTTTTACTATTTTATAATCATAAATTTTTTCATTTTTAATTAATTGATTAACATCACCCTCTCTTTTATTGCCAAATTTAAAATTATTACTAACAAATATATATTTTGCCTTTAATTTTTCAGATAAAATTTTTTTAATAAAAAAGTTAGATTTAATCTTAGAAAATTTTTTATCAAATTTTGAGGTAATTACAAAATCAACTCCTAAGCTTTTTAGAATTATATTTTTTTGATTAATATTTGAAATTCTGAAGTTTTTTATATTCTTATTAAAAAACATTTTAGGCATTGGTTCAAATGTTAAAACACCAATATTTAGATTAAATTTTTTTTTATAACTGTTTGCTAATTTAAATAATCTTTGATGGCCCACATGAACACCATCAAAATTTCCAATCAAAATTATTGATCTTTTATGATTTTTAGAAATATTAAAATTTTTATATAATTTCATGATTTTACCATTTAAGTTCTGTTTGAATAAAATTTACAACAACTTCATATTTTTTTAAAACTATATCTATTCCTTCTTTTTTAATTTCGTCTTTATGAACACCATTTAATATTAATAATGAGTCATAATTTAAAAGATTTGCTCCTTTTATATCTGTATTTAAATTATCACCAATCACCAAAACTTTTTTCCCTTTATTATCAATTGACTGATTATAAACTTCAGGGAATGGTTTTCCAAAATATATCACTTCTCCTCCCATTTTTTCAAAAACTAATGCTACTGATCCTGCACACAATTCTCTTTTATCACCCCTATCAACAATCAAATCTGGATTGGTGCATATCATTTTCTTGTTAATATGTTCTTTAAATAATTTTTTATAATAATTTAAGTCTTCACCCTGTTCTTCAAATAAACCTGTACACAACAAATAAGAGCTTTCTTTGATGTCTTCAGTCTTATTTTTTTTAAAATCTAAAAATAAATCAAAATCTCTAGTAGGTCCTAAATGATAAAATTTATCATCTAATAAATTTTTTTTTAAGTATCTCAGTGCGGCTTCTCCTGATGAATATACTTTTTCCCAAATCTCTTTATTCATTCCTATTTTTTCTAAAAATGACTTTACAGTTTTATTGGGTCTTGGGGCATTGGTTAAGAGAACGTATTGTTTTTTTGTTTTAGTAATTTCTTCTAATGTCTGTATCGCATTTTTATGAAGGTTTATTCCATTGTGAATAACTCCCCATAAGTCTATATAAAAAATGTCGTAATTCTCAACAATTGAACTTAATCCATTATTATCTAAATTTTCACTCATTGTGGGAGGTATAACTTATAAAAAACACAATTTCTCTCGTTTTTTGACCTACATATTTTTTTTACTTAACCTTGAAATAGTGAGGCTAATAGCTATATGAGTTGCATATTAAAAGGAGAATTTATGAAATTTAAACCGTTACACGATAGAGTTTTAATACAAGTTTTAGACAGTAGTGAAAAAACTGCTGGAGGAATAATTATACCTGATACAGCACAAGAAAAACCTCAAGAAGGTAAAGTTATCGCTGTTGGTGGTGGTGCAAAAACTGAAGATGGAAAGTTAATTCCAATGGATGTGAAAGTTGGAGATAAAGTTCTTTTTGGCAAATGGTCAGGAACTGAAATCAAAATAGACAGCAAAGAATACAGCATAATGAAAGAGTCTGACATTATGGGTATTTCAGGTAAATAATTTAAATTAAAGGAGAAAATAAAATGGCAAAAGTTGTAAAATTCGACTCTGAAGCAAGAGCGGCAATGATAAGAGGTGTTGATATCCTTGCTAACACAGTAAAAGTTACTCTTGGACCAAAAGGTAGAAATGTTGTTATCGATAAATCTTATGGTGCACCAAGAATTACTAAAGATGGTGTTACTGTTGCTAAGGAAATTGATCTTGAAGATAAATTTGAAAACATGGGTGCTCAAATGGTTAAAGAGGTTGCTAGCAAAACAAACGAAGAGGCTGGTGACGGAACAACTACTGCAACTATTTTAGCTCAAGCTATTGTTAAAGAGGGTGTAAAATATGTTACAGCAGGTATGAACCCTATGGATGTTAAAAGAGGGATAGATGCAGCAGTAGATCATGTTAAAGCTAACTTGGTAGCTTCAGCAAAAAAAGTAAAAGATACTGATGAAATTTCTCAAGTTGGAACTATTTCAGCTAATGGTGATAAAGAAATTGGTAACATGATTGCAAAAGCAATGCAAAAAGTTGGTAACGAAGGTGTTATTACTGTTGAGGAAGCAAAAGGAGTAGAAACAGAATTAGACGTTGTTGAAGGTATGCAGTTTGATAGAGGGTATCTATCACCATACTTTATTACTAACGCTGATAAGATGACTACTGAATTAGAAAATCCTTTCATTTTATTACATGAAAAAAAATTAACTAACTTACAACCAATGGTTCCACTTTTAGAAGCTGTTGTGCAAGCTGGTAGACCACTAATGATTATTTCTGAGGATGTTGAGGGTGAAGCTCTTGCAACTCTTGTAGTAAATAAACTTAGAGGTGGTTTAAAAGTTGTCGCAGTTAAAGCTCCAGGCTTTGGCGATAGAAGAAAAGCAATGCTTGATGATATTGCAATCTTAACAGGTGGTCAGGTTATTTCTGAAGACATAGGTGTTAAGCTTGAAAATGTTAAGCTTACAGATCTTGGTTCTTGTAAGAGAATTAAGGTTGACAAAGATAACAGTACTATTATTAGCGGAAATGGTAAAAAATCTGAGATTGAAGCTAGATGTACTCAAATCAAGCAACAAGCTGGTGAAACAACTTCTGATTATGATAGAGAAAAACTTCAAGAAAGACTGGCAAAACTTGCTGGTGGAGTCGCTGTAATTAAGGTTGGAGGTGCAACTGAAGTAGAAGTTAAAGAAAGAAAAGATAGAGTTGAAGATGCTCTTAACGCAACTAGAGCTGCTGCGGAAGAAGGAATAGTAGTTGGTGGTGGATGTGCTCTTTTATACGCTTCACAAAGTCTAACTACACTTAAAGTTAAAGGAGATGATCAAAAAGCTGGAGTTACGTTAGTGGCTAAAGCTTTACAAGCTCCTATTAGACAAATAACTTTAAATGCTGGAGTTGATGGTTCGGTTGTAGTTGGAAAACTACTTGAACAAAATAAAAAGAACCAAGGTTACGATGCTCAGAATGAAGAGTACGTTGATATGTTTGCAAAAGGTATCATCGACCCTGTTAAAGTTGTAAGAACAGCTTTACAAGATGCTGCTTCGATTGCTGGATTGCTTGTAACTACTGAAGCCATGATTGCTGACAAACCAGATGACAAAGATTCTGGTGGTGCTGGTGGAATGCCTGGTGGAATGCCTGGTGGCATGGGCGGCATGGGTGGCATGGGTGGAATGGGTATGTAATCCCACGCTTTCTAAATAAAATTTTAAAAGGGCAGTCTTTACTGCCCTTTTTTTTTGTCTGTATAATTAATGAAAGTTTAAGGGGGTTTTTTTATTAGGATGTTATAGGATTAAGATATGTCAAAAAGATACAGTGGAAAATCATTTAAAGACTTTAGCACTGCTAAAAAACCTAAATTAAGCCTGAAAGAAAAAAGAAAAAATAAAAAAGAAAAATCTAAAAAGTCTTAGACTTTAGCTCTTTTTTGACTATGTTTTTTGAAGGTAAAACTTTTAGGTCTATCACTTCTACTTTTAAATTTCTTCTTTCCATCAAAACTGAAACTTTTTTTCTCTCCACTAATTGATGAACTTTCAGATTTTTTTTTCCCAAAGTATTTAGGATTATTTGTAAAACCTGTTGGTTTCGAGTCATTTTTTTTAATAAAACTAGATTTTCTTTTGTAACCAAAACTTTTTTTCTCTCCATCTCTTGATGATGAACTAGATCTGGCATAACTAGATGGTTTTGATTTATCACCAAAACTAGATTTTCCTTTGTAACCAAAACTTTTTTTCTCTCCATCTCTTGATGATGAACTAGATCTGGCATAACTAGATGGTTTTGATTTATCACCAAAACTAGATTTTCCTTTGTAACCAAAACTTTTTTTCTCTCCATCTCTTGATGATGAACTAGATCTGGCATAACTAGATGGTTTTGATTTATCACCAAAACTAGATTTTCCTTTGTAACCAAAACTTTTTTTCTCTCCATCTCTTGATGATGAACTAGATCTGGCATAACTAGATGGTTTTGATTTATCACCAAAACTAGATTTTCCTTTGTAACCAAAACTTTTTTTCTCTCCATCTCTTGATAATGAACTAGATCTGCCGTAGCTAGATTTTTTTTCATCTCTGAATTTTCTTTTTTTGTTATATGGAGCTTTTCCTTTTTTGCCCCCTCTTGAATCTCTTCTTGCTCCACGTGGTGCAGGTTTAAAGTTTGGATCAATTAATTTGCTAATTTCGTTCCACATTGATCTATCATCAGGAGTTAAAAAAGTTAAAGCAGAACCTTCTGTTCCTGCTCTAGCGGTTCTTCCAATTCTGTGAACATAGTCTTCTGGAACTTGTGGTAAATCATAATTAATTACATGTTGAATTAAAGGAATATCCAATCCTCTTGCAGCAACATCCGTTGCAATTAATATTCTCTTAAGACCTTTTCTGAATGAAGTAATTACACGATCTCTTTTGCTCTGACGAAGATCTCCATGAATAGCATCGGCTGAATGACCCTCTTCTTTAAGGCGTTTAACCATTTTATCAGCACCTCTTTTAGTTTTAACAAAAACTAATATTGATCCTTTTCTAGATATAAATTGATCTACCAATTCATCATATTTATTTTCTTTAAAAACTTGAAGAGTTTCCTGTTTAATTTTAGCAATAGGAACTGACGTTGATCCTGTTGAAATCCTTTGAGGTTTATTTAAATATCTTTCTGAAATTCTAACAATGTTTTGTGGTAATGTTGCTGAAAATAATAAAGTTTGATGATCTTTTGGAACAAATTTTAAAATTAATTCTATTTGTGGAGTAAAACCCATATCTAGCATTCTATCAGTTTCGTCTAATACCAAATATTTAGTAGCCGATAAATTTAAACTTTTTCTTTTTAAGTGATCATTAATTCTTCCTGGTGTTCCAACAATTATTCTAGATCTGTTACCCAGTTGTCTAAGTTGTTTTTGCATTGCCTCTCCACCAATAAGTAAGGCAGTTTTAATATTAATTTTATCACTTATAATGCTTTTGATTGCAGCCATTACTTGAGTTGCAAGCTCTCTAGTTGGACACATAACTAACGCAAATGCATTTTTATCTAATATCAATTTATTAATTAGAGGAACACTAAAAGCCAATGTCTTTCCAGTTCCTGTTTGTGCTGTCCCTAAAATGTCTTTTCCCTCTAAAGCAACTGGTATTGCCATAGCTTGAATTGGTGTTGGCTTCGTAAACTTCATTTTTTCCAATGAATTTTTTAACGAATCTTCTATTTTTAATAATTTAAAGTTTTCCATTTGGGTATTTAGATTTTTTAAAACTTAAGGAGATATGCTCTTAATCCTTTAATACGTCTAATTTATATAGCGATATCTATACGTTTTTTTAATAATCACAAGAAGCGAATTTTTTATTAAAGTTGTTTTAACAAGGAAATAATGATTTTTTTTAAGTTTTCAAATGACTCAATTGATGTATAAGAGCCTGAAATTATGAATAACAATATTCGAAACATCACAATTATTGCCCATGTCGACCACGGTAAAACTACAATGATTGATACTCTTATGAAACAGAGTGGTTCATTTAGAGAAAATGAAGTTGTTGATGAAAGATTGATGGATTCTGGCGAATTAGAAAAAGAAAGAGGAATTACTATTTTAGCTAAACCCGCTTCAATCAATTGGAAGGATTCAAGAATTAATATTATTGATACACCTGGTCACAGAGATTTTGCTGCAGAAGTTGAGCGTGTATTAAGTATGGCAGATGGAGCATTATTGCTTATAGATTCTGCTGAAGGTGTAATGCCTCAAACAAAATTTGTTTTAGCAAAAGCTCTTAAACAAGGATTAAAGCCAATCGTTATAATTAATAAATTAGATAAAGCAGATCAAAGGGCCGATGAAGTATTAGATGAAACATTTGATTTATTTGTAAGTTTAGATGCAAACGAAGAACAGTTGGACTTCCCAGTTTTATATGCTAGTGGAAGATCTGGATGGGCAAGCAAAGAGGTTGATGGACCAAGAGAAAATCTTCATCCATTATTAGATTTAATTTTAGAACATGTTAACCCTGACGACCTCGATAAAACAAAACCTTTCGCAATGTTATCCACTCTGTTATATGCAGATAGTTTTTTAGGAAGAAGTTTGGTTGGAAAAATATCTCAAGGTACAGCAAAAGCTAATCAACCCATCAAAGCAATAAATCTTAAGGGTGAAAAAGTTGACGAAGGTAGATTAACTAAAATTTTTAGATACGAAGGAACAAAAAAAGTACCTATCGAAGTTGGTGAAGCAGGAGATATTGTTGTCATTGCGGGTTTAGAAAAAGCTAACGTGGCTGATACTATTTGTGATCTAGAAGTGACTGAACCAATCTATGCAACACCCATAGACCCACCTACTATGTCTATTACTATAAGCGTTAATAGTTCTCCCCTTGCTGGAACAGAGGGTAAAAAACTAACAAGTACTCAAATTAGAGACCGGTTGGTTACAGAAGCACAAAATAATGTTGGAATTTCTTTTTCTCAAAATGCTAACGTAGATGCTTTTGTTATTAGTGGACGAGGTGAGTTAATGCTTGAAATTTTATTGACACAAATGAGACGTGAAGGTTTTGAGATGACAGTTAGCCCTCCAAAAGTTTTGTATCAAAAAGATGAAAATGGAAACAGAATGGAGCCCATTGAAGAAATTACAGTTGATTTAGATGAGGAGTTTTCATCAAAAATTATTGATTCGATGAACAGAAGAAAAGGTAAATTACTTGATCTTAAAGATACTGGAAAAGACAAAAAGAGACTAATCTTTCATGCACCAACTAGAGGCTTAATGGGTTACACAAGTAGATTTTTAACTTTAACAAAAGGTACTGGTGTAATTAATAGAATATTTCATAGTTATGGAAAATTTGAAGGCGAAATGGATGGAAGAAAAAATGGTGCTTTAATTTCAATGGCTAGTGGAAAAGCTGTTGCATTTGCAATATTTAACTTACAGGCAAGAGGTGAAATGTTTGTTACTCACAATGATCCTGTTTATGAAGGAATGATTGTTGGATTAGCACCAAAACCTGGTGACATGATCATTAATGTTATGAAGGGTAAGCAATTAACGAACATGAGAACACAAGGTACAGATGAAAACGTTGTACTTACTCCAGTTAGACAAATGTCAATTGCAGAACAATTAAGTATGCTAAATACTGATGAAGCATTAGAAATTACCCCTAAATCTCTTAGATTGAGAAAAGCTATACTTAATCCTACTGATAGAAAAAAGAACGAAAAATCTGGAACACCTCTTTAATTAAAAGATTTTCCAACAATAAATAATCCTAAAGCAACAGCTGGGCCAATTCCAAAAGCAAAGAATAGAGTTCCTATTCCAACTGTTCCACCTAGATACCAACCTATAGACATTACAGTAATTTCTAAAAAAGCTCTGACAGCTGCTATTGGTAAGTTTGTTTTTTTCTGTAGTCCTATCATTAGTCCATCTCTTGGTCCGGGTCCTAAATTAGCAACCAAGTATATGCCGCCACCTAATCCAACTATAAGTACAGCCATGATGGCTAGCAATAATTGAGAAATATAATTTTCTGGTGTTGGTACAAACTTAATGCAGAAATCTATCATCAGACCAATAATTAAAGCATTTAGAATTGTTCCAATTCCAGGTTTTTGATTTAATGGAAGCCAAAAAAGTAAGACAACTATACTGATAAGTATAGTTATTATTCCAACAGAAATATTAATGTTTAAATGAATCCCTTGTGCAAGAACACTCCATGGGGAAGCTCCTGCTGTTGAAACAATTAACAATCCCTCACCTAATCCAAATAAAATTAAACCAAAACACAGAAAAAGAGATGTTGAAATTTTTGGTTTCAAATTAAAAGGTTTATCTGAGCTCCATGAAACTTTAGGAACATTTTTTATAGACAAAAACATAATTTAAATAATTATACACTTTAACAAGAAAAGAAAGTCTATTATCCTTATTTTTATTATGAAAAAAATTTTTATAAATATTATCTTATTTTTTTTGGTTTCAACAAATTCAAATGCTCATATTTCTCATTATAAAAATTTTAAGAAAATTGAGATGGAAATTTTTAGAAACAATGAATTGATTGGATATAATTATTATTTTTTTAAAACTAAAAATGGTGAAGTACAAGTAACCAATCAAACCAAAATTACTGTAAAATTATTAGGTACTACTATATTTGATATTGAGGGCTATGGTGAAGAAAAATATAAAAATAATAAACTAATCTCTTTTTATTCTAAGACTAAACAAAATAAAAAAGAAAAATTTGTAAATCTTGAAATAAATAAAGAAAATAATAAGTTCATAATTCAGGGTTCTTCATATTCAGGTGAGGCGAGTGAAGATAATATTATAGGAAACTGGTGGAATCACAAAATACTACAGGCTGAAAGTCAAATTAGTCCTGTCTCAGGCAGTATTAAAGAACAAGTTATAACATTTATTGCAAAAGAAAAAATTGAGCTTTATGGAAAAAGTTATGAAACTGAGCACTTTAAACTTAAATCCAAAAATCAAAGCCTTCCTGATAATAAAAAGTTAAATTTTGACATATGGTTCGATAAAAACACAGGTCTGATTATTAAAGTAAAATATTCAAGAATGGGTGAGTGGGAATATAGATTGAAAAGTTTTGAATAAAAGCTTACTTCTTAATTTTTAAAGATAGATCTTTAGCACTCAACCAACCAGACTCAAGTCTTGAACCTACAAACCAATCAGCACAAACTCCTAGTCCAATGGAGCTGTTCCAGTAACTTTTAATATTTAGTGGTTTAGAATTAGATGAATATTTCCATCCATGATTCTGGATATGAAAAACTTTATTTTTTTTAAAACTTGTAAGCTCAAAAAATTTGTTAATCAGTATTTTAGCATTATCTAATTTATTAATTTTATTCTTGTTTATTACTTTATTTGCCCATTTATAAGTGCTCTGTAACGTCCATAAATCATAATCACTTTTAAATCTTTTTTTACTATTCTCATATGCCGCCCAGCCTAAAATCTTGTCAGAAAAAAAATAGCTACTAATATCTGGTCTCACTTTTTTAGTTGCCATCATTATTGTGATATTGGCATCCATCTTAACTTTTTTATTAATAAATGAATGTTTAATATATTTTTTTGAAAGTTTTTTTAATTGAGGAAATGGGCAAGTTAATATCAAATATTTATAAAACCTTCGAGTACCATCAGAAAAATCTAGCTCCCAGAATTTTTCTTTATAAGTAATTTTTATAAGCTCAGTATTAAAAATACACTTAATATTTTTTAATAGATATTTGCTAATGGAATTATTTCCTTTGTTTCCAATTATCTTAATGTGCTTTTTATCTTCTTTTTTATCTTTATTTAAAAATATATGTTTTCCTGGCCATTTTTTAACTATCTTTTTGTTAATAAGATTATTCATAAATATTTTAAATTGACTACTTTTTGGAGAAATATATTGAACGCCATGATCAAAACTTTCATTCTTATTAAACTTTTTATTAGATGATCTTCCCCCCACACCTCTTGCCTTATCATAAACATCTAATGAGTATTTTTTGCTAAGAATGTTGGCAATTGTAGCCCCCGAAATACCTGAGCCAATAATACAAAAATCCTTCATTTACCTGCAACAACCATGCCCTCTACTAACATTGTTGGAGCATTTGTTGAATATTTAAACTCAAGGTCGTCTGCTAAAGTGATATTTTTAAACATATCGTTAAAATTTCCAGCTATAGTAATTTCACTAACTGGATATTTAAACACACCATTTTCTACCATAAACCCTGTTGCGCCTACGGAGTAATCTCCAGTAACTAAGTTACTTCCATGACCAATTGTTTCTGTAATATATAGGGTTTTTTGATTTAATTTTAAAAGATCTTTGTATGAAATAGATCCTTTTTCAAAAAATAAGTTACTTGTTCCGCCACTTCTACCATTTGACTTCAGATTTAATTTTTTCCCATTGTAAGTATCTACTAAATAATGTTTTAAAACACCTTGATCGACTAACTTCAATTCACTACTTTTTACTCCCTCAGAATCAAAGTACCGAGAACCCAGCCCTTTAACTATATTAGGTTTATCAAAAATATTTATTGAGGTTGAAAATATTTCTTGGTTTATTTGATCTTTTAAAAATGAAGTACCTCTTGCTATAGAGGATGCTGATATTGCACTCGCTAAAACACTTAATATTCCTTTTGAAATTCTTCTATCAAAAATAATACTAATTTTTTCACTTTCTATTTTTCGTGGATTTAGCTTTTGTATTGTTTTTTTTGCAGCCATTGTTCCAATTTGATTTGGTCTGAGCATGTCTTGTAAGTGACATGTGCTGGTAAATTCATAATCTCTTTCCATGCTATCATTAGAATCTTTTGCTATAGCAACGCATGATGCAGAAAAAAAAGAAGATTTATATCCATTTAAAAAGCCATCACTATTGGCCAATATAAAATTAGATTTAGATTCAGAAAAACCAGTTTCAGTATTGATAATCTCTTGCTTTTTAAACGCAGCCTCTTCAGCTTCTTTTAAATATTCAATTTTTTCATCATTTTCTATGTGATCATCATCATATAGGTTTAAATCATCGATTTTTTTTACTAACAGATCTTGATCTGGTAAAGAATTAAATTCATCTTCTGGTGTAATTTTTGTTGTTTCAATACACCTTTCTATTAAAGTTTTAATATTATCTTCAGTAAGATTTGATGACGAAATGCTAGATTTTTTTTTACCTATATAAGTTGTTAAGCTAACTCCCAAACTATCAGATCGATCCGACTCATCTAATTTTTTGTTTCTAAAATTAACTGTTTCAGAAATAGAATGTATGATGGCTGCACTAGAATCTGTTGCACCTAATTTTTTAGCTAAATCTATGCAAAATGAAGCTATTTTTTTTAAGTAATCTTGATCTTTAATCATTTGATTTATAGTTGGGTTCCACCAACGGTCATTTTATCAATTAAAATTGAGGGTTGAGCCACACCAACTGGCACACCCTGTCCCGCTTTTCCACATGTTCCAATACCCGGATCAAGCATCATATTATTTCCAACTAATGAAACTTCCTTTAAAATTGATGGGCCGTCACCTATTAATGTTGCCCCTTTAATGGGAGAGCCTATTTTACCATTTATAATTTCATAAGCTTCAGTACAATTAAATACGAACTTTCCTGAGGTAATATCAACCTGACCTCCTCCAAAACTAACTGCAAATATGCCTTTATCAACTGATTTAATCATTTCTTCTTGAGAGTATTTTCCATTTAGCATCATTGTGTTTCTCATTCTTGGGAGAACAACATGTTTATAACTTTCTCTTCTGCCACTTCCTGTGGATCTTGTATTCATTAATCTTGCATTCAAACGATCTTGCATAAAATTCTTTAATATACCGTTTTCAATTAAAACAGTTTTTTCCGTAGGAGTGCCCTCATCATCAATTGTTAAACTTCCTCTTCTATTGTGCAAAGTTCCATCGTCAACAATTGTTACACCTTCACTTGCAACTCTTTGACCCATTAAACTATGAAAAGCAGATGTTTTTTTTCTATTAAAGTCCCCTTCTAAACCATGTCCTATCGCCTCATGAATGAGTATTGCAGGCCATCCTGGACCTAAAACTACCTTCATTTCCCCAGCCGGTGCAGGTTTACTATCTAAATTTACTGAAGCAATTCTGAATGCTTCATCACATACTTTTTTCCAATTATCATCTTTCAGATATTCATCGTACGATTGTCTTCCACCAATTCCATAAACGCCTGTTTCCTTTTTTCCATTTTTTTCAAGCATCACCGAAACATTAAAACGAATTAAAGGTCTAACATCGGTTAGTACTTCACCACCTGATCTAATAATTTCTATAGATTTATGTTCCCCAGCAAAGCTAGCAGTAACCTGCTGAACAATACCACCTTTTGCTCTAGTATAACTATTAATTTCTTTTAAGAGTTCTAATTTAGATTTAAGTGATTTTTTTTCTATAGGATTAACATCTTCATAAATTTTCTCATTTGTTTTTGAAATTTCATGATTATAAACTCCATTCTGTGATTTCAATGTTGAACTTAAATTGTCAGCTGATTGTTTTAATGAACTTTTTGAAATTTCATTTGAATGTGAATAAGCAACAACCTCACCTGTTACTGCTCTTAAACCATAACCTAAATCAGAACTATAACTAGAACTTTTAATCTTATTATCATCAAGTACGATCGACTCACTTTTAGAATTTTCCAAATAAAGTTCACCGTCATCACATTTATTTAAAGTTTCAGAAACAATATTTTCTGCATCTTTTCTTGATAAGTCTGTTTTTATAAAAAAATCATTCATAGGAATCAAATAATGGTTATAATTATTTTTTCAATTGGTGTATTTCGCACATATACAAACTAACTAATTCTATGTAGTTTTACTAATTAATAAAAAAAAGGACCATAAAATGAAAAAATTTGATGAATTAATGAAAATTTCTAATGAAATAACAAATATCTCTGTAGATGAAGCTAAAGAAAAACTAAACGATCCAAACGTACAATTTGTAGATGTTAGAGATAAAAGTAGTTTTGAGACAGAAACAATTGGTAATGCAGTAAATTTAGAAAGAGGCTTGTTGGAATTTTACTTAGCAGACGGTAGTCCTTTAGAAAATGAAATATTTAAAAACAACCCAGATAAAGAATACCTGGTATTTTGTGGCCTTGGCGGCCAAAGTACTCTTGCAACAAAAACAATGCAAGAAATGGGATTAAAAAATGTAAAAAACATAACTGGCGGAATGACTGCATGGAAGAAAAAAAAATAATCTGTGAAAGTCTATTTTAACAATTCCTGTAATATTTGTCGTGCTGAAATAAATATATATAAAAAACAAAATATTGAAGGCATAGATTGGATTGATATTACTAATAATAAATCTGCAGAAGTAGAAACTCAAAAAAATGATAAAACTCTTTTGCGCAGACTTCATGTTGTGGATGGTGAAAGAATCATAGATGGAGCAGAAGCTTTTTTATTAATCTGGAAAAAAATTCCTAGATATAAATTTCTGTATACTTTTTTTAAAATACCAGTAATTTTTACTTTATTCTCTTACTTTTATGAATTTATTGCTTTCTTTTTGTATTTAAAAAATAAAAAACAACTTTCTAAATAAATTTTTTACTTATTGAGAGTAAACATTAATTAAATTATATTTTTATTGTGAAACTTAGAAAATTTTTTTTAATAACTTTATACATAGGTATTTTTTTTACTTCTGCACAATCATCTCAAGAAAATATTTTAAATAATCTTTTCAATCAACTTGAGAAAGTTAATAATTCAAAAAGTGCAGTATTATTAGAAGCAAAAATTTGGTCTATTTGGAATGAACATCCAACTAATAGTAAATTAACTGAGAAGTTAGAATTTGGAACAGAGCTGATGCAATATGGGGATTATAATTACGCACTAACCGTTTTTGACAACATTATAGTTACTGACCCTAAATGGTCTGAGGCTTGGAATAAAAGGGCGACAGTATATTTTTTAATGAATCAATTTAAAAATTCTCTAGATGATATTGATAAAGTTTTAAACATAGAGCCCAGACACTTTGGAGCATTATCTGGACAAGCAAGAATTTTTATTAAACTTCAAAAATATGAAAAAGCTATTAAGAGTATAGAAAGAGCATTGAAGTTTTACCCATCATTTAAGAGTGGCGAGATGATACCTAAAATTGAAAGATTAATTAGAGAAGAGAGTATCTAATCTAATCTTTTTTTCCTCTTTTTCTTGAAATTAACTGAGTTAACGAGTCCACCATCAAATCTGAAGCTTTAAATATTTCATTAGGTTTAAACTCATATGAAGAATTTTTTTCAGGATTTGATTTGTCTTCAATAACTATTCCTTTGTCTGGAGAATTATCTTTTATATAAATTAATAATAGCCATTCTTCATCTGAAGCTTCATCCCATTTAATAAATATTTCACCAGTTTCAAACCTTTGATCAATGCATCTAAAAATAGACATATGTCTGGTTACATGACGTTTATTAAGTTGAAAAACTAAACTACTTGCACTTCTATAAAAGCTTTCAAGAGAAAGTTCAATTTTTTGTCTTGCTATTTTATAATCTTTTTCTTTTTGTATTAAAGTTTCTCTATCTTCATTACCTGTAATTTTTACACCTAAAGCCTCTACTCTTTCTCTAATCTTTTGATCTCTTATAATTCTATATTTATCTTTTAATTTTTCTATTCTTGCTTGTAAACCAGCATAATCATCTCTTTTTTCTTTTAGAGAAATTTTTTCAATTTTTTCAAGTTCTTTTATTTCTCTTATTCTAAATTTTTCAATCTGTTTTTCTAATTGTAATTGTTTTAAGAATTGTTTTTGTCTTTCTGCCTGTTCAATTCTAAGTAATGCTTGTTCCTTGCGTAAAAATAATTTTATATCTCTTGCTCTTTCTTTTTCTAACTTAACCTCTTCTTTTAAATTTTTTTCTTGGATTTTTGTCTGTAACTCTTCTTCTTTTATTTTTTGCTTATAAATTAATATTTTTTCTTTTTCTTTTTTTTCAATATCCTCTAATTTTTTATTTCTTTTTTCTTCTGCTTTTAATATTTTATATTCTAATATTCTATTAGCAAAAATATCAAAGAAAGCCTGAATATATTTTTCTAAACTAAAATTAATTTTAAAATTAAATTTTGGTTTTAAAGAATATTGAAATTTAATTATTTTTGATATTAGGCTTGCTCTTTTTTTAATAGAGCTTTTTTTGACCGTTTTTTTTTTAATAGAGTTTTTTTTACTTGTTTTTTTTCTGATAGAACTTTTTTTTACCGTTTTTTTTTTAATAGAGTTTTTTTTACTTGTTTTTTTTCTGATAGAACTTTTTTTAAACGGTTTTTTTCTGATAGAGCTTTTTTTGACCGTTTTTTTTTTAATAGAGTTTTTTTTTATTTTTTTCATGCTTTAAAGGAGTTTTAATTTATCAATTTATTTCTAATAAATATAGTCTCTTGTGATAGGTGTTGATGTATAACTCTTTGTTAATTGTAATTGGTACACAACTTGGTCTCCCCATTTGAAAGCAATTTCACACCCTGTCAGGTAAAATTCCCACATTCTAAAAAACCTTTCATCAAACATTTCAATAATTTGTGCTTTATTTTTTATACAGTTTTCTTTCCAATGCTTTAATGTATAGGAGTAATGCAATTTCAGCACCTCAATGTCAGACACGATTAGACCTGCTTTTTCTACTGGTGTGGTTACCTCACTTAAGCTTGGTGTATATCCGCCTGGAAAAATATACTTTGTTACCCATGGGTGTGGGTCTCTGGGAGGATTAACAGAACCTATAGTGTGAATTAAAGAAATACCACTATCTGTGAGTAATTCTTTTATTTGTTTAAAAAATTTCTTATAAAATTTTCTACCCACATGCTCAAACATTCCAACACTCACTATTCTATCAAATTTTTCATCTAATTCTCTATAGTCTATGAGTCTATACCTAACTTGATTTTCCATATTAAGTTCCTTAGCTTTTTTCACGCAATAAGCATATTGGTTTTTTGATAGCGTTATTCCTGTTACTTCACAATTTGTACTTTTTGCAATATCAATGGCCAATGATCCCCAACCACACCCAATATCAAGAATTTTTTGATTTGGCTGTATATTTAGTTTTTTAATTATGTGTTGTATTTTATTATTTTGAGCCTCTTCTAAAGTATCATTTTCATTTTTAAAATATGCACATGAGTATTGCTTTTTAGGATCTAAAAATAAATCATATAATTCATCTGAAAGGTCATAATGGTGGGCAACATTCATTTTAGATTTTTTTATAAAATTAAAATTTGTTAGATACCTATAGGAGCCACTTAATTTATTAATTAATTTGCTAAAAAAATTTATCTCCCCTCTTCCAATATTCATAAGTACAATATCTAAAAAATTGGTCAGCGTTCCATCTTCAATGAGAATGTCACCATTAGTGTAGGCTTCTCCAAAATATAGATCAGGGCGCAATAGCAGCTTATAGTGAAGTTTCTTATTTAAAATCTTAAGTATAATTGGGCGTTTTTTTTTTGGTGATCCTATGATATATTTTTTTGAGTCAGCATCAATTAATATGAAGCCATCATTTTTAAATGTGTTATTTAAAAATCTTGTTAATTGCATCTATGCTGCCTTTAAAGATCCCAACGTAAAGTTTAGTTTATTAAGTTCTTCTACTAATTGAATTTTGTCTTCTTCACTTAAAAGACTAACGGGTGGCAGAACATTTTTATAAATTTTATCTTCATCAGACATGAAAGAATGTAACCCAGATATTAAATTAAATTTTTCAAAAGTATTTCTAATGTTACACAGTATTTCATTCGTTGTTTGTTCATTTTTTTCGATAAAGTCGTCATAAACTTTTCTTGATAAGCTTGCTGTTACATTACAAGTGGCAGTAATAATTCCAGCACATCCTACTTCTAAACCTTTTAAAAGTTTTGACTCTGACCCAGGCAAAACAGAAAAGTTATCTATTTTAAGGTGTTCATAAAGATTATATGAACTATCTTTAACCCCAATTATTTGTTTTGGGAATTTTTTGACGAGCTCTTCAACACATGCAATGCTAAATTTATATCCACACAGTTTTTCAAAATTATATAAAATAATTCTGCTATTTGGCATTGCTTCGACCACTCTTGAATAAAACTCTATCACCTCTTTATCACCATATTTGTAATAAGCTGGAGGCATGATTAAAAAATCATTAAAATTTAAGGATAAGGCCACACTCATTAAATTAATAGTTTCATTTAAAGAGTTAAGTCCAGTTCCAATTAAATATCTATCTTTGTATTTACTTTTTGATAGCTGGTTAAGTAAACTAATTTTTTCACTAATAGATATAAGCTGAGCCTGTCCTGTGCTTCCAAAAATAGCAACCCCATGACACCCTTGATCAATTATTTTTTCAGCATGACTGACTGTTTTTTCAATGTTTAAGCTTAGGTCACTATTAAATATTGACATTGATGCCGCATAAATGCCTTTAATTTTATTCATTTTTAAAACTTATATAAATTTAAAAATTAGTAAAGATGATAAAGTATTGAATGAAAATCTTGGTGATACAAAATAAAATGGGGATTGGTGATATGGTTATTTATTTGCCATTTATAGAAGCAATTTCTAAGAAGTTTAATACTCCAGTAAGTATTCTTGTTAAAGAGAGTTCAAAAGCAGAACAGTTTCTAAATAATAATAATATTATCGATAAAATAATTATTCTAAAACGAGACAATAGTCTAAAGAGTAGTGGACACGAAGGGCTTGCTGGATCTTACACCTTGGTAAAAGATCTTAAGCAACATAATTTTGATAAAGTTTTTATTTTTAATTCATCCTTTAGGTTTAATCTAATAGCAAGAACTGCTAGAATTAAAGAGATTTACCAATACCCTTTATTTCAAAAAAAGGGTCAACATGTTATTGGTGCTGCAAAAGAACTTTTGAAAAAAAGCCTAGGCCTAAATGTTAAGAGTGACCCAAAAATTTTAATTAGCAATCAATCTATACAAGAAATGAAGCATAAATATAATATTAAAAATAATGAAAAAAATATTTTACTTGGCGTAGGAGGATCGGGGCCAACTAAAAGAATTCCTGCAGTTATTTTTATAAAGCTTATGCACTTAATCTCTCAAAAGTATAATTGTAAATTTTTTTTAGCAACTGGCAAAAATAATGAGGAACAAGAAATTTTAAAAAAAATACTTAGTTCAGAATTTAAAAATGAATGCTATCCACTAGACAATCTAAATTTAACTGAAACTTTGCCAATAATAAAAAATTGTGATATTTCTGTTTGCAATGACTCAAGTTTTAGTCACCTATCTTCAGGACTAGGAATAAAAACGATAGTATTAATGGCTGATACACCATTGCTTTATGGAAGTTATAGTCCAAGGATGTTCCCAATTATTCCAGATGGTGAAAATACCGTGACCCATGGTACACTTGGGAAGGACAGAATCTGTCCAAATAAAATTTTTAAACAATTAAATCTTATCTTAAATTAAAAAATGTTCTTTAATACAGTTTCTTTAGCTTCATTAACAATTGCAGATAGCCTTGCAGTTTCTGGTGATACATCTGGGTGAATTTTTTTTTGAATCTTAATATAAGCTTTGTTAACATCTTCCTTTGTATTTTTTTTATTTTTATCAAGATTTAAAATTTTATAAGCCTCTTCTAAAGATAATGTAGATGAGTTTTTAATATTTTGACTCTGGTTAAATGAAAACCTTCCAGACCTCCTAAGTGTTTGAATTAGCCTAAATAAACTAATTAATTGAATAATTGAAAATCCTTTTAACTTAATTATAGCAAGGCTAAGTAACGTCAAAGGTATGCTTAATAAAAACTTACCTCCTACAGCAAGTATCAAAGCTAAGATTATTGATCCAATAAATATTGGCTTTCTTAAATATTTAGATATTTTTTTAGAAGATGTGTTAGCTAAAAACTTTAATAAAAAGTAAATAATTCCAAAAATAACTAGTGTATAAATGATGATATTCATATATTTAATTTGCTTCCATGAAAATACCACAACTTAAAAAAAAATCAGAAATAAAAACATGCCACAATACTAGCTGGGAAGATAATTATAGCTGGATACACCAAGATAATATCTTAGACGTTTTAAAAGATAGTAAAAAGTTAAATCCTGAAGTTAGAAAATACTTAGAAGAAGAAAATTCCTATACAAATTTTCACTTATCAAATACTAAAAATATTCAAAAAGAACTGTTTAATGAAATTAAAGGAAGAATTAAGCTGGATGACGAATCTCTACCTTTTAAAGATTTTGATTATGAGTATTGGACAAAAACAACAGCCAAAGGAAATTACTCTATCAAATTAAGAAAAAAAATTGGTACTAATAATATTGAAGAAATTTGGAATGGCGATGAGGAAAAAAAAAAACTTGATGTAGAATATTTTGGTGTTGGTGACCTTGAGATTAGTTTTAATGATAAATACTTAGGATACTCTTTAGATACAAAAGGTTCTGAATATTACACAATATATATTAGGGATATAAATACAAAAAAATTAGTCACTGAAAAAATTGAAGAAACATCAGGAGATATAATTTTTAGTTTAGATGATCAGTATATTTTTTACTCAAAACTAGATGAAAATCACAGACCAAGAAAAATTTATAGACATAAACTGGGAACAGATACTAAAGATGATCAATTAATTTTTGAAGAAAAAAGTGAAGCTTTTACAGTGGGTATTAGTTTAAGTTCAGATGATAAATATTTTTTCATTAATACCTCAGATCATAATACTTCCGAACAGTATTACTTCAGCATTAATGAAAAGAAGCCAAAACCTAAGCTAATAAAAAAAGAAAAAGAGGGATACTTTATTCAGTTAATTCTTGGGGTGGAAAATTTTATAACCACACAAATGAAAATGCTGAAGATTTTAAAATAGACATATCCAATAATTTGGAAGAACCAGACTGGAAAACGTTTATAGCCCCTAAAGAAGAAGTCTTAATCGGTGGTCTAATATTTTTAAAAAACTGGATCATAAGATCAGAGACTTCAGACGCTTTAGATAAATTATTTGTAAAGAATATAAATACTGAAAAAGAAGAAGAATTAATTTTTTCAGACGAAACTGTATACGTTCCTGGCGTTTCCTTGTCACAAAGAGATAAGAATACAGATAAAATTTATTTAAGCTATTCGTCACCAAAAACCCAATCTAGAGTTTATTCTTATAACCTTAACTCAAAAGAAAAAAAATTGATTAAAGAGCAGAAAATTCCCTCAGGTCATAATCCTAATAATTATATTGTTGAAAGAGTTGATTGTAAATCACACGACGGAAGGTTAGTGCCTCTTACAATCACCAGACATAAAAATACTAAACTAGATGGAAATGCACATTTATTACTTTATGGCTATGGTTCATACGGAAGCTCAATGAATCCTGGTTTTTCTACTACAAAATTAAGTTTAATAAATAGAGATATTATTTGGGTCACAGCACATATTAGAGGTGGAATGGAAAGGGGAATGAAATGGTGGAAAGAAGGAAAATTACTTAATAAAAAGAACACTTTTGAAGATTACATTGCTTCTGCAAAATATTTAATTGAAAATAAATATACTTCAAAAAATAAAATAATAGGAATGGGTGGTTCTGCTGGAGGTCTTCTTATGGGCGCGGTAGTTAACCAAGCACCAGAATTATTTTTAGGAATAATAATGGCGGTACCTTTTGTGGACTCTTTGACAACTAATTTAGATCATTCTTTACCCTTAACAGTTGGTGAGTTTGATGAATTTGGAAATGCAAAAGATAAAAGAGATCATTTTGATTATATTTATTCTTATGCTCCTTATAACAATATAAAGAAAATGGATTATCCTCATATACTAATCACAACAAGTTTAAGTGACAACAGAGTATTATTTGATGAACCTACAAAATTTACTGCTAAACTTAGAGAATATAAAACTGACAATAATTTATTACTCTTAAAAACTGAAATGAACGCAGGTCATGGTGGTAAATCTGGTAGAGATGGCGCTATAGAAGAGATTGCTTTAGATTATGCATTCGCATTAAAAATTTCTGAAAAAATATAGTTTCTAAATATTAAAAACAACCATTTGAAACAAAGCCAATTACCAAAGAATTTGAATCTACTTCAAATCTTCTTTCACAAAGTATTCCATATTTTTTAGTATTATACACAAGTTCTAAATTACCTTTTTCATTTTTAAAATCTTCATCTGGTTTACCTAGGTCCATTTGTAAATTTGTTGAAGTTTTTCCAATGTACTCACTCAACTTGGTATTTTCTTTTTCAACAATTGAGTCAGTCTTATTTTTGATTGTCTGGCAGCCAGTAATTATAGTTAAAAAAAATAAGCTTATAAAAATAAATTTCAATTTTTTCATACTTCAATGATAACACCCAAAATATGGCATAAATATAAACTTATAAGTTGAAATATGTTGATAAACTTATATTTTTAAGAGTATTTTTCCAATTAATCTAATATTAATCAATATTAATCTTAGGAGGATCAATGTTAGAAAAATATTTTAACTATAAAAAACACAATACTGATTTTAAAACAGAAGTAATAGCGGGTGTAACTACATTTTTGACAATGGCTTACATTATGTTTTTGAATCCATTTATACTTTCAGGTGAATTTGCTGGACCAGAAAAAGGTTTTTTTGAATTTGGAGCAGTATTCACAGCAACAATCGTTGCAACAGCACTTGCTTGTTTTATCATGGCATTTTATGGAAAAACTTGGCCAATAGGTTTGGCTCCTGGTATGGGAATTAATGCCTTTGTTGCATTTGGAGTTGTTGGTGGAATGGGTTATACGCCACAAGCTGCACTTGGTGCAGTACTAGTTGCTGGTGTTTTATTCTTAATCATTTCATTAACACCAATTAGAGCTTGGTTAATTAACTCTATTCCAAAAAGTTTAAAACTTGGAATAGGTGCAGGTATTGGATTATTTTTAGCCATTATTGGGTTGGAAATTATGGGCGTTGTTGCTGACCATCCTGTTACTTTGGTAACTATTGGCGATATGAAAAATCCTTTAATTTTACTTGCCTGTCTTGCTTTTGTTTCAATGATAGTTATGGAAAAATTAAATATAAAAGGAAATATAATTATTGGAATAGTTGTATTTAGTATTATTGCTTGGGTAACTGGACTTGCAAAATTTAACGGAGTTGTTGGAAGTATTCCTCCAATGACTTATCTATTTGATTTTGATCTAACTGCTGCATTTACTGCTGGAATGTCTACAGTAATATTTACATTATTATTTATAGACTTTTTTGATACCGCAGGAACTTTAACTTCAGTAGCAAATGTTGCTGGAAAAGTTGATAAAAATGGAAAAGTTAAAGATATTGAAAAAGCAATGATGGCTGATAGTGTTGGAACTGTAGCTGGTGCCTTAATGGGTACAACAACTGTAACCAGCTATGTTGAATCTGGTGCTGGTGTAAAAGCAGGTGGAAGAACAGGAATGACATCTTTGACTATTGGAGTTTTATTTCTAGCCTGTTTATTCCTTTCACCTTTGGCAACAAGCTTACCAAAGGAAATTGATGGGGCTGCACTTTTGTATGTTTCGGTTTTATTCGTAAGAAATATTGTTGATATTGAGTGGGATGATATTGCTGAATCTGCTCCAGCAATACTTGCGATGATTGCTATGCCACTAACTTATAGTATTAGCAATGGTATTGCTTTAGCATTTATTTCTTATGCTTTGATTAGATTATTCACTGGTAAGTTTTCAAGCACTTCCCCAGCGATATGGGTAATTGCAATACTAAGTGCTGTAAGCTTTGCAGTTGCTTAAAAATTAATTTCTAGGGCTGGCTAAACTCCAGCCCTATTTATTTCTCTTAATTATTTCTTCCATAGATAATTCTTCATAATGTTCAGTTGGCTGAACAATCCATGGGTCTGAGTCTAATTTTACTGGGCAAAAGTCTGGCTCAAATACAGATGATTTTTTTTTCCATAAACATGCTGTTTTAACTTCGTTAATATAGTTTTTTGTAGGCTCATAGTTTTTTAACCATTCAATACTTTTATTTAAAGTTAAGCCAGTATCAGACAAATCATCTACTAGTAATACTTTATCAAAATCTTTATTCTCAGCTAAAGAGCTAATTTCTCTGGCAAACATCAATTGACCTTGTTTATCCTGCATTCCTTTGCCTGAGTAACTTTGAATAACAATATACGCTATCGGTAGTTTTAAAATTCTAGAGAGAATGTCTAAAATGGGAGCAGCACCTCTCATAATACCAACTAATACTGTTGGTTTATAATTATTATAAATTTCTATTGCTAATTTCTCAACAATTTTTGTATAGTCATCAAATGTAATGATTAATTTATCTGCCATAAATTTTATTATCATATAAATATAAATAAAAAAGAATAAAAATTATGAAAATATATGACTGCTTTATGTATTTTGATGAAGAAGTAGTTGTAGACGTTAGACTTAATACTCTAAATCCATTTGTCGACTATTTTGTAATTGTCGAAAGTAAATTTACTCATAAAGGTGACCAAAGAGAACTTAAATTTAATCATGAAAAATTTAAACAATTTAAACATAAGATTATTTATGTGATTGATGATCAATGTTATCCTCAAACTGAGAAGGTAGAAATTGAAGATAATAAATCTGAGAAATCTAGAAAATATATATTTAATGCAGCCTATAGAGAAAATGGTCAAAGAAACCTTATAACAAAAGGACTTAATGGAGCAAAAGATGAGGACCTAATAATGATATCAGATGTTGATGAAATACCAAAATTATCCAACTTAAATTTAGAAAAAATAAATGAAAAAATAATTATATTTAAGCAAGATATGTTTTATTATAAATTTAATTTGCAACTACCTAGTTTAATTTGGACAGGTACTAAAGCTTGTAAAAAAAAATACTTAATCAGCCCACAGTGGTTAAGAAATATAAAAGATAAAAAATATTCTTTTTTTAGACTTGATACTTTTTTTTCCAAAAAAAAATTTACAAATATCAAGATTATAAATAATGGAGGTTGGCATTTTACAAATATCAAAACAGCAAAAGAAATAGAATTTAAATTAAAATCCTATTTACATCATAGAGAATTTGATGAAAATCCACTTTCTATAAACGAAATAGAAAAAATAATAAAAAATAAAAAAGCCATCTATGATTTAAAAGTTGATAAAACGGCTCAAAAAATTGGAAATGGAGGTATTTTAAAAAAATTTAATTTAAATAAGCTTCCAGAATACATAATAATTAATCAAAATAAATTTTCTGAGTGGTTAGATCAATGAAAGTATATTGGATAGCCTTATATACAAGAATTAGTAGCCAAGAAAATATTAAAAAATATGGGGAGAAAGTCACAGAAGTTTTAAAAAGTTATGGTGCAAAACCACTTGTAAGAGGTGGTAAATTTAAAACTTTAGAAGGTGACGATTACCCAAGAACAGTAATTTGGGAATTTCCAAGCTACGAGCAAGCTATCAAGTGTCATGACTCTAAAGAATATCAAAATGGGTGGGCTCTAGCAAAAGATACTACTGATCGAAATTTACAAATTATAGAAGGCTTTAGTACTGAATAGGTTCTGGGTCTATACTTCTCCACAGATACCAGGTTGCAACAGAGCAATATGGGGTGAATCTTTTGTTTAATAATTTTACATAAGAATCTGGTGGTAAATAATTTTTTTTATAGTTTTTTGAAATTCCTCTTAAAAGACCAATATCTTGTATGGGCCAAATATTTGAACGATTATAAGTAAACAATAAGATCATTTCAGCTGACCATCTACCTATTTGTCTTAATTGAGATAAATAAATAATTGCATCTTCATCTGACATTTTGGGAATTAACTTAGGATTAAAAGATTTGTTTAACATTTGTTTAGCTAAACTTTTGATACCCTTAACTTTTTGTCTACTCAATCCACAGCTTTTAAGTTGAATAGAGGATAGTTTAGATATTGTCCTTGGGTTAATTTTATTTTTACATTTTTTTTTAAACTTTATAAAAACTGAGTTTGCTGCAGCAACACTAATTTGTTGTCCAATGATACTTTTACATAATGAAAAAAAAATATCTTTTCTTGAGGTGAGCACCGCTTCTGAGGGAGACTTGTATTTATTAATTAATAAAGACATCACTTTATCTTTGCTAGATAAATATTTCTTTGCAGTATTCCAATATTTTGGTTTTTTATTCATGTCTGTTGGTAGATGGTATTTTTTGCTTGTGGTAAATTTCTCTTCTAAAAATTATAAGAGAGGCAAATACTACTAGTAATGCTCCTATTAGTGTTTTTACAGTTGGTATCTCATTCCAAATTAAATAACCAAAAATAATAGCAAATATTAAAGCTAAATATTTTAAAGGTGCCACTAAAGATACCTCTGAAAGTTTATAAGATTGAGTTAAAAATAAATTAGCAGAACCACCAGTTACTCCAATTAAAGCTAAAAGAATAAAATCTTGAAAATTTGGCATTATCCAGCCCATAGGAATTGTGGCTAATCCTGCAATTGAAATTGTAATTGTAAAAAAAATTGAAATAAGCCAAATAGGTTCTGTCGTAGATAATTTTCTAATTGTAATAGTCACAAAGGCCATCCCAATACAAAATATTAATGGAAGAAAATAAAGATAATTCATACCTTTGAAACCAGGTTCAGCAATTATAATAACACCGATGAATCCAATCAAGACTGCCAACCATCTAAAAATACCCACCTTCTCACTCAGTAAGAAAATTGACAATACTGTAATAAATAAAGGTGCCGCATATGACAAGCTAACAACAACGGCTAGAGGGAGTTCTCTTAATGCAACAACAATTGCCATTAGAGCTATTAATCCCATAATGCATCTAAATAGATGTTCTTTAGATCTTTTGGTTGTGTAAAAAGTTTTAAGTTTATTTTTTGGTATTAAAAAATAAGTAGGTAAAAGCCCAAAAAAACCTCTAAAAAATAATACTTCTCCTGTTGGATAGTCACTTGACCATTTTACAAGCAAATCCATAACTGAAAAGGTGCACACAGATAGAAACATGTACAAAAAACCTAATTGATTTTTAGTTAACATAGCAATAATTTGTAAATCAAATAAAACTATAATCAATGGAAATAGCAGTTTTAGGATTAGGATGTTTTTGGGGACCAGAAATCAAGTTTAGTAAACTTGAAGGGGTTATCAAAACTGAAGTTGGCTATTGTGGTGGTGACAATAAGGAAACTACTTATAAAGAGGTATGTACCGGTAGTACTGGTCATGCAGAGGTTGTTAAACTAGACTTTGATCCTAAAATTATTTCTTATGAAAAGATTTTAGAATTTTTTTTTGAAATTCATGATCCTACAACTTTAAATTCACAAGGACCTAATTTTGGGACACAATACAGAAGTGAAATATTTTATTTAAGTGATAGACAAAAAGAAATTGCTAAAAATATTATAGAAAAAAAAAATTTAAATTTATCTAGAAAAGTAGTAACAAAAACTTCTTTATTAAAGAATTACTGTTCTGCAGAAGAATACCATCAACGATACTTGGAAAAAAGGTAATATGTCACTAGTCGATACAAGTTGGTTAGAAAAAAATTCAGATAAAGTAAAAATAATTGATTGTTCATGGCATATGCCTCAAACAAAGAGAAGTGGTTTTGAAGAATATAAAAAGCTACATATAGAAAATGCAATTTTTTTTGACTTAGATAAAAATTCTAAAACAGATGTTGATCTACCTCATATGCTTACTGATGTTAAGTCATGGGAAAAGATTTTATCAAGTATGGGTATTAAAAATGAAGATCAAATAGTAATTTATGATAATTCTGATGTAATTAGTTCTTGTAGATGTTGGTACAATTTTATTTATTTTGGACATAATAGAAACCTTGTCCATGTGTTAGATGGTGGCTTAAAAAAATGGAACAATGAAAAAAAGCCAACTGTTAATAATTTAACAAAAACTATTAATACTAATTATGTGGCTAATGAAAAAAAAGAATTAGTAAGAAACAAAAAACAAATTGATGAAAATATTTTTATAAGTAAATTCAAGATTATTGATGCAAGAAGCAGAGAAAGATTTGAAGGTAAGATTCTAGAACCAAGAAAAGGTTTAAGAAGTGGCTCAATAAAAAATTCTTTCTGCCTACCCTTTTCTGAACTTATTAATGAAGATCATACATTTATTACTAAAAAAAAAATCCTTGAAAAATTTAAATTAACTAAATGCGAACTTGATGCAAACATTGTATTTACCTGTGGTTCTGGAGTTACCGCTTCAGTTTTGGCTCTTGCTTATTCCTTAATAGACATTAAATATATGCCAATAATTTATGATGGTTCATGGAGTGAATACGGAAAAACTAAAATATGAAAAGATCAACAAAAATCAGTACAGTAATCATTACTTTCTTCCTGATAATTATAATAGTAGTTGTTGGAAGAGCTATGATAGGCAATCATTTCAAGAAAAAGTTTAGTAAAAGACCTCCTCCTGGAATAATTGTTAAAGAAGTAGTTTACCAAAACTTTTCAGAAAATATTGAAAGCTTTGGTACTGCAATCTCAAAAAGAACTGAGTCTTTTAGAATTAAAAAAGATAATTTAATATCTGAATTAACTTTGAAAGATTATGTAAAAAAAGGAGATTTAATTGTTAATCTTAAAGATAGAAATATTTTAGCACCATTTAATGGTGTGCTTGGATATAGAGGTATAACAGAAGATATTCTTGGCTCAGATAGCTCAATCATTATAACTTTGGATGATAACTCAATTATATATTCTGATCTAAAGATTCCTGAAACTTTTGCAACATTCATAAAAAAAGATTTACCTATTAAAGCAATATTCTCAGGTAACAAAAATAAAACATACAGTGGAAAAGTATATGCTGTTTCAAGTAGGATTAGTGCTGAAACGAGAAGTTTACTCACAAGAGTTATGATTAAAAATGAAAATTCTGAATTAATTCCAGGCTCTCTTCTAGAAGTTGTTATTAATTATAACGAACGAAATTCTCTTGCAATACCTGATACTGGCATGATGGTCGAGGGAAATAAAACTTACGTCTACAAAGTTTCAAAGGACAATATTGCAAATAAAACAGAAATAAAAATTGGAATAAGAGATGGTGGATTTATTGAGGTGATCACTGGCCTTAATGAAGGAGACAACATTGTTGCCGAAGGATTAAAAAAAGTTAGGCCTAAAGGTAAAATAAAACCTATTAAAAAATAATGTTTATAACAGATGTAAGTATAAGAAGACCAGTTGTTGCGTGGGTAATGTCTCTTATATTAATTGTTTTTGGAATATTTGTTTTTTCACAACTGCCTGTAAGAGAATTGCCAGAAGGCTTACAGCCTCCCGTGGTTCAAATTAAAGTAGACTACAAATCTGCATCGGCTCCTATAATTGATCAAGAAGTAACTCAAGTAATTGAAAAGGTGATTGGTGGAATTGAGGGAGTAAAAAATATCAACTCAACGTCAGAAAATGGAAGTAGTTCAATTAATGTTGAATTTAATACTGACATTAACCTAGATAATGCAGCCAATGATATAAGAGAAAGAGTAGCAAGAATTGTTGATAGGTTGCCAAGTGAAGCTGATGCCCCTCAAATACTTAAGCAGTCAGCAGGGTTTTCGACTACTATGTGGCTAGCTGTATCCTCTGCAACTTGGAGTGATTTAGAGCTTGGGGATTATGTTGAGAGATATTTAGTAGATCAATTTTCGAGTGTTAAAAATGTAGGAACTATTAGAACTGGTGGATTAAGAGATTTAAGTGTTAGAGTTTGGATAGATCCAATCAAACTAGCAGCATACAATTTAACTATTCAAGAAGTTGAGGGAGCAATAAGAAAAGAAAATGTAAGTTTGCCAGCAGGTACCCTTGAGGCTAACAATGTAGATTTAATATTAAATTTGGATAAGTCGTATGATAATATAGAAAAATTAAAAGCATTACCTATAAAAAAAAACCAAAATAGTATTGTAAGACTTGCGGACATTGCCAATATTGAGTTCGGTCCAGTTTCAGAAAAAAATCTTTTCAAGGCACAAAGTAAGGATGCTTTAAATCTAAAAACTGTAGGAATTGGTATTTATGCAAAAAGTGGTGCTTCAACAGTAGAACTTTCTAAAGAAATAAGTAAAAAAATAGATGAAGTTAAGAAAACATTACCAGGTGATCTAAACATAGAAGTAGCTTTTAACAGGGCAACATATGTGGGTACTGCTATCGATGAAGTTTATAAAACTTTAATAATTGCCTTTATGCTTGTGGTTATTATTATTTACTTATTCTTAGGAAATATAAAGGCAGTAATTGTTCCTGCAGTTGCATTACCTGTAAGTTTGATAGCATCTTTTTTAGGTCTTTACTTATTTGGTTTATCAATAAATATTTTTGTTTTATTAAGTTTTATTTTAGCGATTGGAATAATTACGGATGATTCCGTTATAATGACAGACGCAATTTATAGAAGAATTGAAAATGGAGAAAGCCCTTTAGTTGCAGCTTATAAAGGGTCAAAACAAATTAGTTTTGCAATTATTGCAACAACTTTAATTCTAGTTGCTGTATTTATTCCCTTAATTTTTATAGATGGAATTGCAGGAACTTTATTTAGAGAAACTGCAATTGCCTTATCTTTTTCAGTTGTAGTGTCCTCTTTTGTTGCTCTTACTTTGTCGCCCATGTTAGCAAGTAAGTTTTTAAAGAAAGAACCTAAACAAAATCTTATAGTTACTAAATTTGACAAGTTTTTTAAATTATTATCAAAATTTTATGAAGAAACATTGGGCTATTGGCTAAATAAGAAAAAAATTATCATTTCATTTATTGTCTTCACTATTATTATCTCTAGTGTTTTATTTCATTTTACAAAAAAAGAATTGTTACCTATGGAAGATCGAGGTGTGTATCTTGTTCTTGGGTTTACTGATGAGGGAAGCTCTTTTGAATATACTGAAAAAAGAGCAGAAGATGTTGAAAAAAGATTAATTCCACTTCTTCAGGCTAAGGATAGTCCATATAAAAGATTTATAATGAGAGTACCTGGCTTTGGCAGCAACAAAAATTCATTTAATAGCTTTATAATAATTGCATTATTAGATGAATGGGCTGAAAGAGATAAAAGTTCACAAACAATAATGAGAGAAGCAATTGGAAAAATTGTGACTGTACCAGAAACTGTAGCTTTTCCAATATCACCTCAATCTATAAGAGTTTCTAGCTACAATAAACCAGTTCAAATGGTTATATTGGGCAGTACTTACGAAGAGTTAGAGGAGATACAATCCAGAGTTATTAGAAAATTAAGACAGAACAAAAACTTATCCAGAATAGAATCTGACTATTCTAGAGACAAACCAGAAATCAAACTGGTAATTAATAAAAATAAAGCTAAAGATTTAAATATATCTACTGACTCAATTGGAAAAACTTTAGAAACTCTTTATGGTGGAAAAACTGTAACAAACTTTAATAGACTTGGTAAAGAATATCCAATTATACTTCAGCAATACTTGGCTGACAGAAGATCTCAAGAAGGGCTTTCTAAAATATTTGTTAGATCAGAAAGCACTGGTAAACTTATTTCTTTAGCAAATTTAGTTGAGTTTAGTGAAAAAGGATCTGCAAAAAAATTAGTGAGATATAACAGGCAGAGAGCTGTAACAATATCTGCAAATATATCTGAATCTTATACACTTACAGAAGCAATTGCATATTTAGAAGAAACAATGGAAGAAATTGGCTCTTCTAATCAAATTGCATGGAAGGGTAAATCAGAAGAAATAAAAGAAACTAGCAACGAGCTGTTTATTATTTTTGGATTAGCATTTCTAACAGCCTACCTAGTAATGGCTGCAACTTTTAATTCATTTATCCACCCATTTATTATTATGTTAACTGTCCCACTTGCTTTGTTTGGAGGGTTGGTCTTTATTCTATTCTTAAATAGTTCTATTAATATCTTCTCACAAATAGCACTCGTTATTCTAATTGGAATATCCACTAAAAATAGTATTCTAATTGTTGATTATGCCAATCAATTAAGGACCGCTGGAAAAAATATTGAAGCGTCAGTTAAAGAAGCTTGTCAGTTAAGATTTAGACCAATAATGATGACATCAATAAGCACAATGATAGCAATGATGCCTCTAGTTATAGGTAATATTGGACCTGGTGCAGGTGAAGCATCAAGATTAGCGGTTGGTGCTACTATTTTAGGTGGAATGATTATATCAACATTCTTTACACTCTACATTACTCCAACAATGTATTTAGTGTTAGCAAAGAACACAAAAAGAATAGATGCTGTTGATATTGAGTTAAAGAAAGAACTTCGTTAAAAAATAATATACTTATTTTTATTTAGCCTTTTCTGACATTTTTTTAATTGAGACTTATATTTGTCTGATTGGTTTTTTACTTTTTTAGCTAAGCCTATAACTTTTTGATTATTTTTATAATTTTTATAACCACCCCACCCCTCATGATATGCAAGATATTGTCTAAAAGCATCTTTCTTAGAAATTTTTAAAAGAGATTCAGTTTTATCTGTATACCAACCAATAAAGTCCACACTATCTTTAAACCTTGCTCTTGTTGCAAGTTTATTTCCTGTTTCATTTTTATATTGTTCCCACGTTCCTTTCACAGCTTGAGAATAACCAAAAGAACTTGATGGACGCTTAAAGGGTATAACTTTAAATAATTTTTGTCGTTGTGGTTTTGCTAACCAATCAAAGTCAGATTCCATTTTAATAATGGCTAGCTGTACGTAAATTGGAGTACCCCATTTTTTTTCAGTTTTTTTTGCATATTTATACCAAAGGTATCTTTCATTAAAGATAGAGCAACTGTTTGACGTATTTTGAGGTATAGAAGAACAAGCTGAAATTAAAAAAATTATTATAGTAAAAAAAATATTTTTAAATTTAAGCATATTTATTTTTAATTTTATAAATAATTGTTACAAATACAACACCTAAAAAATTTCCAAATAAATCACTCAATTCAAAATTTCTGTTAGGAATTATAATATGAAAAAACTCCAAAAAAATTGAAAGTAAAAATAAATATTTTATTAAAAAATAAATCTTATTAGATTTATTATAGGCTATAATTCCAGCAATAGATAAAATAATGAATGAATAAAAATGATTTGAAGAAATTAAAAAATCTTTTGTGATCTGGGGTTGTGCAGAGCTATCATTATATAAAAAAAAACCTAATAGACTACCTGGATATAAATACAATATTATTAATATTAAATTAATAGCATGAAACCCTAAAATTGAAATTTTTTTCATATTTTATAAAATAATTTTATTTATTTTATCATTTTTATCAGTTATCAAAATATATCATATGCCTCATTTAATTTTAGTTAGACATGGTCAAAGTAAATGGAACCTGGAAAGAAAATTTACTGGGTGGGTTGATGTAGATCTTACCGGCCAAGGAAAATTAGAAGCATGCAAATCTGGTGAGTATATTAAAAAATTGAAGATAAATATAGATTACTTCTACTCATCATTTCAATTAAGAGCTGTTAACACTCTGAAACTAATTCAAGATACGTTAAGAGATAACAAAAAACCAATAAGGGCATGGCAATTAAATGAAAGACATTATGGAGCATTAACTGGACTAAATAAAGATGAGATGAAGGAAAAAATTGGTGAAGATAAAATTCATGAATTTAGAAGATCTTGGGACATAAAACCTGAACCATTAAGTAGAAATAATCCATATCATCCTATAAATATTGATACATACGAAACTATTCCTAGAGAAAAAATTCCAGATACAGAATCACTTAAAGATACATACGATAGGGTAATAGAATTTTATAATTCTGATATTCAAAATAAATTATTAGATAATAAGAATATGTTAATTTCAGCTCATGGTAATTCAATTCGAGCCTTATGTAAGTTTTTATTTAAACTAGACAATAAAAAGATATCTATGCTTGAAATACCAACTGGCAACCCGCTCCTAATTAATTTAAATTCAAAGCAAGAAATTATCGAATGTAAATATTTAGATAAAGACAGAGCTAAAGATTTAATTATTTTTTAGTAGCTCCTCATAAACTTTCAAATTTGTCAAATGATAAAAATCTTCTGAGCTTTCATAGCCGCCTAGCTTATTTTTACTAATTAATTCATTCCAAACTTCTGACATTGAAAAATTTTTAACTGTATAGGCCTCGAATAAACTTTTATTGATTATTTGGCATCCTGTGTAAATCAAATCATTTTGATTATCTTTTTTTATTTTATTTTCTATGAGATTAAAATCACTTTTTATTTTTTTGTCAAAACTAAGATTTTTATTTACAACCAAAAGTACATTTTTAATTTTGCTAGAAAAATAAAACTTTTCCATATTTTGGATAACATCAACATAACTCTTATCCCATACAGTATCTGGATTTAAAGTCAGAAAATCTGAGTCACTTGAAGAATTAATCATATTTAAAATTCCTCCACCTGTATTTAAAATTACTTTACCATCATTAATTATTTTTATATCTAAATTAAATTTCTTCATTTTAATAAAATTTTTTATCTTTTCTTCTAAATAAAATGTATTTATTATTACTTTTTTTATTCCTAGAGATTCAATTAAATTTATACAATTTTCAAGTAGTGTAATTTCGTTAATCTTCAAAAGTGGCTTGGGCTCATCTAATGTTAAAGGGTTTAATCTCTTTCCATACCCTGCACACAAAATTAAAGCAGTATTAATTTTCATTTAAGATTTCTTATTTTCTTGGAAAAATTGAGATCTAATATTATTTTAAGGTTATTAAATATTTTATTATCTTTGATTCTCAATTCTATTAATTTCCAAGCATAAGGTATTAATTTCAAATAGTTCACCTTTTTGTCCCTCACTGCTAATCTTGTAAAAATGCCAATTATTTTCATATTTCTAAGCACTGACAATATTTCAAAATCATTTAATAAAGTTGCTTGATTAATTTTATTTTTATTCAATTTTAGATAATAACTGAAAATACTATCTTTTAATTTTTTGTTTGATTTAAACCTAACATCGTCAATTAAAGATGCTAAATCATATGCTTTATTACCTATTAGGGCATCCTGTGTATCAATAGTTGCTAGCCGGTTTTTATATTTTATCAAATTCGATACATGATAATCTCTATGAACTAAAGTATCATTTTTTAACCTAAGGCTTGATATCAAAAATTTTATTTGTTTATAGATTTCAGTGTTGAGATTTGGTAATTTTTTTTTAGATACACATTTTTTTGCATACCAGTCATAAAATAACCTAGCTTCTTTAAACAATTTATTACTATCATAAAAAGGAATCTTATAATTTTTTCCTTTAAAGTTTTTAACTTTTCTTTGTTTAATTTTTTGTATTTCATTAAGTAAATCGATAGATTTTTTATATAAATTAATTTTATTACTTCTACTTTTTTTTAACAGTTTAAATACTGTACTATCACCAAAATCTTCAATTTCTATAAAACTTTGTTTATAATTATCTTTATATAGTTTTGGTGCTAAAATGTTATTTTTAATCAATAAACTGTTTATAGCATCATATACTAATAGATTTTTTTCCTTTTCTTTTTTGGCATAGACTATAATGGAGTTTCTTTTATCATCTTTTTTTCTATAGAAAGACCTAAATGATGCATCACCCTTAATCTTTTTTAATGTTAATTTAGCTGATCTCATTTAATTTTTCATTACTTAAACCTTTAATAGATAAAAATCTTTTGTTCATATCTTCCCCATATTCAAAGTATAAATCAATTTTATTATGAATTTTATTATGAATTTTTTCAGGCCATTCAATTAGTGTTAAAAAAAAATTTTGGTTTTCAAATAATCCAATGTTTTTGGCCTCATCATTGCTGTTTAATCTATATAAATCATAATGTTGGATTATAAAAATTCCTACATCATATTCATTTACTAAATTAAATGTAGGACTTGTAACTTCTGTTAGATTTAGATTATTGTTCTCTTGAAGGTGGTTTATTAAATATCTTATAAATGTTGTCTTTCCAACGCCGATTTCACCATGAAAAAATACTACATTCCCTTTTTTTAATATTTTTGAAAATTTTTTTGCTATTTCAGCTGTCTTAACTTCTGAAGTGATATCTATTTCTTCGCTATTAGTAGCGATATGCATCTGGCTTGAATGGACCTTCTGTTTCCACACTTATGTAGTCAGCTTGGTCTTTTGATAATTTTGTTAGCTTTGCGCCAACCTTTTTTAAGTGAAGCATGGCTACTTTTTCATCTAAAGATTTTGGTAGAACATAAACTTTATTTTCATAATTTTTATGATTGTCCCAAAGCTCTATTTGTGCCATCACTTGATTTGTAAATGAAGCACTCATTACAAAACTTGGGTGCCCAGTTGCACACCCTAAGTTGACCAATCTACCTTTTGCTAATAGGATAATTCTCTTTCCATCAACCAATTCTATTTCATCAACCTCAGGCTTGACTTCTGTCCATTTATAATTCTGCAAAGCCTCTACTTGAATTTCATTATCAAAGTGACCGATATTACACAATATTGCTCTGTCTTTCATATTTCTCATATGGTCTGCTGTGACAATATCAATGTTACCTGTAGCTGTAACCACTATATCTGCTTTATCAATTGCCTCATCCATTAAAACTACTTCATAACCTTCCATTGCTGCTTGAAGTGCACAAATCGGGTCTGCTTCTGTAACCATAACTCTTGCACCACTCTGTCTTAAAGATGCAGCACTACCTTTTCCAACATCACCAAAGCCTGCCACAATTGCTACTTTACCTGACATCATAACATCTGTAGCTCTTCTGATTCCATCTACTAAACTTTCTCTACAGCCATAGAGATTGTCAAATTTTGATTTTGTAACTGAATCGTTAACATTGATTGCTGGAATCATTAACGTTCCATCTTTTTCCATTTTATTTAATGCCTTGATTCCTGTTGTTGTTTCTTCTGAAACACCTTTTATTTCTTTTAACAAATCTTTATAATCGCTATGCATCATTGCAGTTAAATCACCACCATCATCTAATAGCATATTTGCTTTCCAGTCTTTTTTTCCTTCAATTGTTTGTCTTATACACCATATGGCTTCCTCCTCAGTTTCACCTTTCCAAGCAAAAACAGGTATTCCAGCTTCAGCTATTGCTGCTGCTGCATGATCCTGCGTTGAAAAAATATTACAAGAAGACCATCTGACTTCTGCTCCAAGGTCTACAAGAGTTTCAATTAAAACTGCCGTTTGAATTGTCATATGAAGACATCCTAAAATTTTTGCTCCTTTTAAGGGTGTTTTTCCTGAATACTCTTCTCTTAATGCCATTAGTCCCGGCATTTCACTTTCTGCTATAGAAATTTCTTTTCTTCCAAATTCTGCTAGTGATATGTCTTTAACTTTAAAATCATTCATTGCTCGGTTTTATATAAGAAAAAATTAATTAATCAACTTATGATTAGACTTTGGGGAATACAATCTTCACATTTGCACCTTTTTTTGTAATATTATTAGAGGCATAAATAGTGGCACCATGTAAATCTACTAAGTTTTTTACAATATTTAACCCTAATCCTGAATGTTCACCAAAATTATCAGGTCTATTGCTATAGAATCTATCATATATCTTTTTTGTGTTTGTTTCTTTAAAACCTTTTCCCTCATCAATAACTTTCAAAATTATCTTCTCACTTTCATTTTTTGAGACCTCAACTAAAATTTTTTTATTATTTTCACTAAATGAAATTGAATTATCTAATAAATTCGCAATAATTTGCTCTATTCTGTTTTCTATTCCATTAATAAAATACTCTTCTTGACTATTTAAGTCATTCAAAATTATTTGAATACTTCTTTTTGTTTCATAGATATTATTAAAATCATCAACTACAGATTTTACAATTACTTTTAAATCAATTTTTTTCATTTTTTCTTTACTTAAAGCAACTTCATCTTTTAATATCTGAGAGTAATCTGTAATTAACCTTTCAATCCTTTGTACATCATGATTAAGAATATCTATTAATTTAGTTCTTTGCTCATAATCTTCTGTTTCATGCAATATTTCAGAGGCACTTTTTAATGATGTTAATGGATTTCTAATTTCATGAACTAGATCTGTTGAAAAATTTTCAGCATGAAAAATTCTTTTTTGAAGTTCATTTGTCATGTCATCTAGTGAATTTGATAATGTTCCCAATTCATCGTTTCTACTTTTAAGTTCTTTTATATTTGTTTTTTTTTTACTCTTTTCTTTTATTATTTTTGTATAAGTTACTAAATTTTTTATGGGTTTGAGAAAATACCTATTTAAAACAAAAGAAAATACAAAGATTACTATTCCAACAAAGATTGCAGTTCTTAATATAAAAGTTTTTCTTTCGTTAATTGCAGCTCTAATATCATTAGCGTTTTCGGATATCGCTAAATAACCAATATTTTTTCCATCGACTGTCACATTTTTTACAGTTGTTAATAAAAATTTATCATATCCTTCCTGTGAAAAGGTGAATGGCTTTCCATAATCTTTTGACCATGAGTAATTTGTCAAAATATCTTTTATAGAAACAGTTTTTTCTTTATTTATATTTTTTTTTTCAGTGATCTTTTTGCTTGTTTCTTCATTTAAAATTTCTAGTTGGACTATATCTAATCTATTAGAGAAAGATCTTGGGTCTAAATCCAATGTATCAGTGTCTCCTACTAAGTTATATTGATTATCAAATAAAATAACTCTATCTAAATTTTGAAATAAAAATCTTGTTGAAAATAAAAATCTTCTAATATCCTCTTCTTCAAATTTAATATTCAATCTTAAAATATGCTCAATTGTATTGTCTATTATTTGAATATGTTTACTTTTTTTATTCTTTATTAAATTAGGTTTAACATTTCCAATATATATTAGTGTTAAACTGCCAATAACTAAAAAAACTATTAAATTGATAAATAAAAATTTTTTTAAGATAGATAAACTTTTAAGAAAATCACTGAACATTAACTAACATTCCATCTGTATCCACTGCCATATCTTGTTTCTATTGCGGTAAATTCAGGGTCAACCTTTTTAAATTTTTTTCTAATTCTCTTAACATGGCTATCTATAGTTCTGTCTTCAATGTCAGTGTCCTCCCTATAAGCAATGTCCATTAACTGAGCTCTTTCTTTAATTATCCCAGGCCTCTTAGCCAGCTCTTTAACTATCAAAAATTCTGTAGTAGTTAACTTATCTGGTAACTGTTTATCATCCCACTCACACTCCAGTTGTGAAGGATCAAGTTTAAGTTTACCGTGGGCTATGATACTTTTTGTTTCTTCAAGATTAACATTAATATCTTTTTTTCTAAGTTGAATTCTAATTCTCTCGATTAAAACCTTTATAGAAAACCCTCCTGATTTTTTAATAAAATCATCTGCACCTAATTTTAATCCTAGTAGTTCGTCTATCTCATCATCTTTTGATGTTAAGAAAATTACTGGAAGAGATGTTTTTTTTCTTAATCTTTTTAAAAGTTCTTCACCATCCATCTTTGGCATCTTTATATCAATGACTGCTAGGTCGGGTGGTGTTCTGCTTAATCCAATTAACGCACTCTCACCATCAATATAAGTTTGAACTTTAAAGCCTTCTTTTTCAAGTGCTATACTTATGCTTGTAAGTATATTTCTATCATCATCTATTAGCGCTATTGTTTGTTTGTGCATAAACTACTTTAAAAATACTAAATTGTTCTAATTTAGGCAATGCTCTTAATTTAATGAAGTATTCCCCAATTATCACCTGTATTTACATCTACTGTTAACGGGGTTGAAAATGAATGCAAGTCACTTTCTGTGACACTGGTCATTTCTTCTTGAATTATTTTTGTAATAGTTTTCACTTCTTTTTCTGGAACTTCAAAAATTAATTCATCATGTATTTGTAATAAAATTTTTGACTTATTATTTTTTAAATTTTCAAATTTCTTATCAAGTCTAATCATTGCAAGTCTCATTATTTCTGAAGCAGAGCCTTGTATGGGTGCGTTTATTGATGCTCTTTCTTGAAAATTTCTTACATTAAAGTTCTTATCGTTAATTCCGTTAAAATGAGATCTGCGTCCAAAAATATTATTTACATAGCCACTTTTTCTACAAAATTTAATAGTATTATCCATATAAATTTTTATTTCTGGAAACCTTGAAAAATAAGCATTTAAAAATTCATCTGCCTCATGATTTGAAACATTAATTTGTTTTGCTAATCCATATTGAGAAATTCCATAAATAATACCAAAATTAATTGCTTTAGCTTTTCTTCTCATGTCTTGGTCAACTTTTTTTATATCAACATTAAATACTTGGCTAGCTGTTAGCGAGTGAATATCTTCATTATTTTTAAATGCTTTTTTTAGTTCTTTAACGTCTGCAAGATCTGCTAAAATTCTCATTTCAATTTGATTATAATCAGCTGAGATTAATGTGTATCCTTTTTCAGATATAAATGCTTTTCTTATATCTTTACCATCCTCAGATTTGATGGGAATATTTTGTAAATTTGGATCACTAGAAGCAAGCCTTCCTGTTGTTGTTGCTGCTAATAGAAAGGAAGTATGTACTCGTTTTGTATTTGGGTTAATGTGTTCTGGCAAAGAATCTGAATAAGTATTTTTAAGCTTAGATACTTGTCGCCAATCTAGAATTAATTGAGGAAATTTATGTCCTTTAAATGCTAGATCTTCAAGCACACTTGCGTTGGTTGCAAAGCTTCCTTTTCTAGTTTTTTTAAGTACAGCAATCTTCAAATCATTATAAATGACCTCACCTAATTGTTTTGGTGAAGCAATATTGAATTCTTTTTTTGAAATTTTAAAAACTTCTTTTTCTAATCTACTAATCTTTTTCTCAAATTTTTCAGACAATACTTTTAAAAAATTATGATCAATTTTTATTCCTTCAATTTCCATAAATGCTAATATTTTAATTAAAGGTTTTTCAAAAATTTCATAAATATTAGTCAATTTTTCTAATTTTAAATTTTTACTAAATATTTTATATAGCCTATAAGTGATATCAGCATCTTCAGCCGCATACTCCATCGCTTTATATAGCTCTACATCACTAAAATTTATTTCTTTTTTTCCAGTACCAACAATTTCTTTAAATGATATTGTTTTATGTTGGAGATGAATCTCAGACAAAGTATCCATGTTATGTCTATTTTTTCCTGCATCTAACACATAAGACATCAACATTGTGTCTTCCATTGAGTTCATGTTTATTCCCTGCTTAAATAAAACAATAAAGTCAAATTTAATATTTTGACCTATTTTTTTTATACTCTTATCTTCTAAAAGTGGTTTCAACTTTTTAATTACAGCTTCTTTTTTTAAACATCCTTTAAACTTATGACCTATTGGAATATAGCAAGCTTTACCTACTTTTGTACTTAATGAGATACCAACTAAATCTGCCTGATGTGCATCTAATGAACTTGTTTCAGTATCAATTGCCAGCTCACCAGCTTCTTCTGCTTCATTAATCCACTCGTCTATTTCTTTTTCACTAGTGATTAGATGGTAGTTTTTTTTATTTATCTTTTGTTGTTTTTTCTTATGTATTATTTCTAATACAGTTTCTCCTAATTCAGGTTCTCCATATGCAGAAATAACAGAACTAAGAAGCCTATTAAATTCCATTTCTCTTAAAAATTTATATAATTTATCCTTATCAATTTCTTTTAGTTGAAATTCTTCTATCTTTTTTTCAACTGGAGCATCCTTCATTAGTGTCACTAATTTTTTACTAATAATCGCTTTATCTTTGTTTTCTATAAGTGTTTCTCTTCTTTTATTTTGTTTTATTTCTTGTGCATTATCTAGCAACTTCTCTAGAGTACCATACTTATTAATGAGTTCTGCTGCAGTCTTAACCCCTATGCCTGGAACTCCAGGAACATTATCGCTACTATCTCCAGCTAAGGATTGAACATCAATAACTTTTTCTGGACCTACTCCAAATTTAGTTACTATATCTTCTGTTGTTATAAATTTGTTTTTCATTGGATCAAATAAACGAACATCTTTTCTATATAATTGCATCAAGTCTTTATCTGAAGAAACTATCGTTACCTTGGCACCCTTTGCTAAAATTTGTTCTGCATAAGTTGCTATTAAATCATCTGCTTCATAGTTTGGAAGGTCGACAGATGGTAAATTAAAAGCGACTACAGATTTTCTTATATATTCAAACTGTGGTGCCAAATCATCTGGGGCTTCTGACCTGTTTGCTTTATAATCTGAATAAATTTCATTTCTAAAAGTTTTTCTCGCCGCATCAAAGATTACTGCAAAGTGTGTTGGTTTTTGTAGATTTTCATTTGATTTTGAATCTTCTAATAATTTGAATAGCATACTGCAAAAACCACTAACCGCACCCACAGGCAGGCCATCACTTTTTCTAGTTAAGGGTGGTAATGCATAATAAGCCCTAAAGATATAACCTGAACCATCTATTAAATAAAAATGATCTGTTTTTTTTATTTTATTCATTAATTAATATTATCTTAATTATTTTAAATACTGTAAATGTATTAACACGCATGGAGCAAAAAAATATTCTTTCTGTTAAAAACTTAAAAAAAATTTATTCTAGTAAACAGGCTGAAGATAATCATGCATTAAATAATTTAAACTTAGACGTGAAAGAAGGAGAAATTTTTGGTCTTCTTGGTCCTAATGGTGCAGGTAAAACGACATTTATAAATATTTTAGCTGGAACAGTGGTAAAAACAGCTGGACAAGTAAATGTCTGGGGTTTTGACTTAGATAAGAACCCAAGACAAGTTAGAGCTTCGGTTGGAATAGTTCCTCAAGAAGTAAATCTTGATCCATTTTTTAGTCCAAGAAAATTATTAGAACTGCAGGCTGGTCTCTATGGAATTAAAGAAAAAGATAGAATTACAGATACGATTCTAAAATTGGTATCCCTAGAAAAACAAGCTAACAGCTATGCTAGAAGTTTATCTGGTGGAATGAAAAGAAGATTACTAATGGCTAAAGCTTTAGTTCATCAGCCACCAATAGTTATTTTGGATGAACCTACGGCTGGTGTTGATGTGGAGTTAAGACAAAATTTATGGAAAAATGTAAAATTACTCAATGAACTTGGTGTAACTATCATTCTAACAACTCATTATCTTGAAGAGGCTGAAGAGATGTGTGACCAAATAGCTATATTAAATAAAGGAAATATTGTTGCCCTAGACAGTACTAAGAATTTATTAGATAGAATTCAAACCAAAAAAGTAACCTTAAAAACTGACATAAAGATTAATATTAACAATGATGATCTAGATTCTTTAAAAATAATCTCACACTTAGATAATGAGGTTTGCGTTTCTTATGAAAAAAGTAAAATTCACATGGAAGAATTAATTAATTTAATTAAGAAAAATAACGTAAAAATTATAGATATTTCAACTGATGATGGTGATTTAGAGGATGTTTTTTTAAGACTAATAAAAAACTAGATTATCACATTAATAAATAGTAATTTGTAGATATGGATCTATTAAAAACAAATTCAATTCAAAAAGTATTAAAAACATTTATTCTAATTTTTATAGGAACAATGGCTTTAACTATTTCAGCTAAATTAAAAATACCATTTTATCCTGTGCCTATGACAATGCAAACTTTTGTAGTTCTTTTTTTGGGAATTGCTTTTGGATATAAAATTGGCCTAGCATCTGTAGCTGTTTATCTTCTAGAGGGTATTCTAGGAATGCCTGTATTTTCTAACTCACCAGAAAAAGGTATTGGAATAGTTTATTTTACTGGTCCAACAATGGGATATTTAATTGGATTTTTATTTGCTTCTTTTTTTGCAGGCTATTTAAATCTTAATAAAAATATTTTTATAATTTTTGGAAAATTAATATTTTCTGTTTCTGCAATCTATATATTTGGTGTTATTTGGCTTGGAACTTTAATTGGATGGGATAAACCAATTCTTCAATTGGGAGTTACACCATTTTTATTAGCTGAATTATTCAAAATTTGCTTATTGACTATATTGGCTAAAAAGATTGTTAAATTTAGAAAATTTATCTAGGGGATCTTTTAGATAGAATTCTTTGTAAGGTTCTTCTGTGCATGTTAAGTCTTCTAGCAGTTTCAGATACATTTCTATTACATAATTCAAAAACTCTATGAATATGTTCCCACTTAACTCTATCAGCCGACATAGGGTTTTCTGGTGGTTCAGCCTTTTTCTCTGGATCAGCTAGTAATGCTTTCTCAACATCATCTGCGTCTGCTGGCTTTGCAAGATAATCAATTGCACCTTCTTTAATTGCAGCTACAGCCGTTGGAATATTTCCATATCCTGTTAACATTATAATTCTACTACTTGGATTAGAAATTTGAATTTGTTTTACTACTTGAAGCCCGTTTCCATCAGCTAGTCTAAGGTCAACAACAGCAAAGCCTGGTTTTTTTTCTTTAACAGATAGTATTCCTTTTTGTACACTCTCAGCTTGAAAAACCTCAAACCCTTTTTTTTCCATTGCTCTAGCAAGTCTGTCTCTGAAAGGATTGTCATCATCAACGATTAATAAGGTTTTATTGTCAAAATCACCAATTTTTTTTAAATTATTCAGTTCAGCCATCCAATTAATATGGTGCCTAATCTTATAATTTCAATATCTATTATTTACTTTACATTAATTAATTATTGCCTTAATTGCATAATTTATATGAAAGTTTTTAAGTATTTTTAAAAACTTTTTTTTATTAAATTTTTTTTGGAGATATAATGCAAAAATTTAAAACAGTTGATGATCTTATAAATCAACTAAAGCCAGAAAAACCTATTTACTGTATTAGGAAAAAATCAATACAATTAGCTTCTACATATTTTAGAAATAAATTTCCTGGTAAAGTACTTTATGCAGTAAAAACTAACCCACATCCTGAGGTACTAAAAACAATAGTAGAGAGTGGGATTGAGAACTTTGATATAGCCTCTATTCAAGAAATTAAAGATATAAGAGCAATTAATCCTAATGCAAAATGTTCATATATGCATACAGTCAAAAGTAGAGAAAGTATTAAAGAAGCTTATTTTAATTATAATGTTAAAGCTTTTTCCCTTGATACTAAAGATGAATTAATAAAAATTATTGAAACAACTAACGAGGCAAAAGACCTTAAATTATTTGTAAGAGTAGCCGTTTCAAATGAGCATGCTGAAATAGATTTATCAACAAAATTCGGAGCGTCCATATCTGAGGCGTCTGCTTTATTGAGATTAACAAAGCAATATGCAAAAAAAATAGGTTTAAGTTTCCATGTGGGATCTCAATGTATGCATCCTATTTCATATACAAAAGGGATTGCAGACATTGGAAATATAATAAAAAAAACTAAAATTATTCCAGATTATATTAATATTGGAGGTGGATTTCCTGCAATTTATCCAGATCTTGTACCTCAATCTTTGGATAATTATTTTGAAGAAATAAAAAAAGGTTTATCAAATTTAAAGTTGGAAAAACTTCCTGAAATATTATGTGAGCCCGGAAGAGCATTAGTTGCAGAAAGTGGGTCAACAATCGTAAGAGTAAATCTTAGAAAAAAACAAAAACTTTATATAAATGATGGAACATATGGAACTCTTTTTGATGCGGGTACACCAAACATAGTCTACCCTTCTCGTTTGATTAAAAGTGGAAGAGCAATATCAAAAAAACTAACTGCTTTTGATTTTTATGGCCCTACTTGTGATAGTATGGATTACATGAAGGGACCATTTCTACTTCCAAATAATATTAAGGAAAATGATTATATTGAGCTAGGTCAACTTGGAGCCTACGGTCTAACTTTCAGAACTCAATTTAATGGTTTTTATTCTAATGAAATTTATGAAGTAGAAGACGAACCTATAATGACGTTATATGGTAAAGAGAGCAATAAAGGTATATTAGTTGCTTAATGTCAGAAAACAAAAATTTAACTCATAATAGCAAAAAAAGCTTCTTACAAAATCCCGTTGAACACATCGATATTACTTCGTTTGATGCAAGGAAAATAATTTCCTCAATGGAAAAAATGTCTTTTGTTTCAAGAGAAACAGCAAATGCAGCCAATATTTTTAATGAAATGATTCAAGATAAAGATTGCACAATTTTTTTAACGCTTGCTGGGTCAACTTCTGCCGCAGGATGTATGAATATTTATAAAGATTTAGTTAAATATAATATGGTTGATGCAATTATTGCTACAGGAGCTTCAATAGTTGATATGGATTTTTTTGAAGCTTTAGGCTTTAAACATTACCAAGGTTCGCAGTTTCAAGATGACACTGAATTAAGGAAAAATTATATAGATAGGATTTACGATACATATATTGATGAAGAAGAGTTACAGGAATGTGATCAAAAAATATGTGAAATAGCAGATACACTTGATCCAAGAAGCTATACATCAAGAGAATTTATTTATGAAATGGGAAAATATTTAAAGAAAAATTCTAAAAAAAAAGATTCTTTAATTGAAACAGCATATGACAATAATGTTCCCATTTTTTGTCCCGCATTTACAGACTCAAGTGCTGGTTTTGGATTAGTCACTCACCAAGAAAATAATCCTAAAAACCATATTACGATAGATTCTATTAGAGAACTTCGTGAATTAACTGAAATAAAGATTCAATCGAAAGGATCTGGCTTATTTATGATTGGTGGAGGAGTACCAAAAAATTTTGTTCAAGATACTGTTATCTGTGCTGAACTTTTAGGAAAAGAGGTTGAGATGCATAAGTATGCAGTGCAAATTACAGTGGCAGATTCTAGGGATGGTGCTTGTAGTAGCTCCACATTAAAAGAAGCAAGCTCTTGGGGTAAAGTAGATATTGCAAAAGAACAAATGGTTTTTGCAGAAGCAACTAGTGTCCTTCCTTTGATTGCAAGTGATGCTTATCATAAAGGTGACTGGAAAAATAGAACGAGAAAAAACTTCTCAAAAATATTTAAATAAAATTGAAATATCTTTCTAATAAAAACGGGTTTCTAGGAATTGACAATGATGTTAATTTTAAAGAAAAAGTAGTAGTTGTTCCATTTGGTTTAGAAAAAACTGTAAGTTATGGTGGTGGAACTCGTAATGGCCCTAAAGAAATTATCAAAGCATCACATCAAGTTGAATTATATGATGAAGAATTACATTGTGAACCCTACAAAAAAATTGGAATTAAAACTTTAAAACCATTTAAAATTGATAAAGACATTAAAAAAGCTCTTAAAAAGATGTCTGATATAAATCAAGAAATATTAGATAAAAAACTATTTCCAATCACTTTTGGTGGGGAGCACTCAATAACACCCGGATGTATTGCTCCATTTGTAAAAAAACACAAAGAAATATGCCTACTACATTTTGATGCACATGCAGATTTAAGGGAGAGTTATAATGGAGAAAAATTTTCTCATGCTTCAGCTATTAGGAGATGTCTTGATCATAAAAATGTTTCAATAATCTCGTTTGGGATCAGAAATATATCTCAAAGTGAAATACCATTCTTAAAAAAAAACTCATCTAGAATTGATATCTTTTGGGCAAAAGACAAAAGTAAATGGGACTTAAAAAAATTTAAAAAAATGATAAAGAATAAAACAGTTTATTTAACATTTGATGTTGATGGTTTAGATTCAAGTATAATGCCCGCAACAGGTACACCTGAACCAGGTGGACTATTATGGGATGAAACTTTAAATATTATACGGATAGCTGCTAAAAACTCTAATATTGTTGGTGCTGATATAAATGAACTTTCTCCTATAAAAGGTTTTAACTCTTACAATTTTCTTGTAGCAAAACTTGCTTATAAAATTTTATCTTACAAATTTTTTTATTAAGCTTTAGAAGTCTTAAGTGTTCCTAATAATATTCTGAATGGAATTAGCATTAGCAATGCAACTAATACTTTAACCATTAAGTCTCCTAAGGATAATGTTATCCAAGGTATACCTGTTGCATAAAATGAGATAGAAAAGAACAGAAAAGTGTCAACGGTAGATCCAATTATGGATGAAGTTAATGGAGCAACAAACCATTTCATTTGTCTTAAATAGTCAAAAATTTGAACATCTAATAATTGTGCAACTAAAAACGCCGTACCAGATCCGATAGCTATTCTGACTGAAATTACATCTACAAAGTTTGTTGAAAAAAATAATGTGAATGCAATTCCTATAATAAACCCGATATAAACAATTTTTCTAGCAACAACTTTCCCATATGCTCTATTTGCTAGGTCTGTTATCAGAAAAGCAACAGGATAACTAAACGCTCCATAGGTTAGTATTTCTTCTAAACTATAATAATTAATTGGAAATTGTACTAAATAATTTGATGCTAAGACAACAATCCCCATTAAAAATGAGAGTGTTATAAAAACTTTTTTCATTAAGCTGATTTACTAGGAGATACTTTGGGTATTTTTTTTACAAATGGTGATTTAATTAATATACTTTTTTTTAATTTTTTTAATCTCGGTGATATATTTTTATTTCTTACTGTCTTTAAAAATTCATCAAAAGTACCTTTTTTATCAACACATCTCATGCCCGCGTTACTTACAGTCAATGTTAAGCTTCTTTTTAAAAGTTCACTTGTAAATTTTGTTTTTTTTAAATTTGGTAAAAATCTTCTATTGGTCTTGTTATTAGCATGGCTAACATTGTGACCTTTCATGGGTATTTTACCAGTTAATTCGCATTTTTTAGACATAATATTTATTGACTATATAAGATGAGTCAGTGACCTCGTCAAGTTTATTAGCTTTAATTGGGCTATTTCTTGCCTATTATTTCTCTAAAATTCTTAATCCCATCAGCAATTAATATTTCTTTTAGTTCTTTTTTTATCTTTCCAACAATATTAGGGCCTTGAAAAACCATACCAGTATATAATTGAACATAACTTGCACCAGCTAAAAATTTTTTATGAGCACTTTCACCTGAGTCCACACCACCTACTCCAATAATTTCAATTTTATTTTTTAATAATTTATAAAACTTACTTATTAATTTATTAGCCTCTTCTTCAAGAGGTTTTCCAGATAAACCACCCTTTTGATGTTTCAGTATATTTTTTAATTTACCTCTATTTTCTGCGGTTGTATTTGAAACAATTATTGCACTTACTTTGTGTTCTAACAATATTTTACTTAATACTTCAATTTGTTCATCTGAAATATCAGGAGAAATTTTTACAACAATTGGTATTTTAGATTTAAGCTTAATTTTTTCTTCTTTAACTAAATTCATTAATTCATCAAATTTAGTTTCATCATGAAAACTTCTTAAGTTTTCTGTATTAGGTGAGGAAATATTAACCGTAATATAATCAGCAATGTCATGAAAGGTTCTAAGTCCAATTAAATAATCATTTAATCTATCTTCACTATCTTTATTAGGCCCTATGTTAATTCCCAATAAACCCTTATTCAAATTTGATCGAATTCTATTACTTACGCTTTCTGATCCTAAATTATTAAATCCCAATCTATTTATAAGTGCTTCGTCTTCCACCAATCTAAATACTCTTGGTTTTGAATTTCCATACTGTTTGAGTGGTGTAACGGTCCCCACCTCAACAAACCCAAATCCAAGTTTAAATAAAGAATTATAAACTTCAGCATTTTTATCAAATCCAGCAGCCATTCCAATTGGGTTATCTATTTCTTTACCGAATAGTTTGGTCTTAAACATTGAATCATCTTTATTTTCATCCATTAAATTTGGTGTTAAATTTAATTTTAAAGACTTAATTGCTAAATTGTGAGCAGTTTCAGGATCAAGTTTAAAAATTAGTGATCTAAATTTTGAAAACATTATTTTATTTTTTCTGTTATTAATTCTTTAGTTTCTTTAACCCCAAAGAAACTTATGAAAAAACCCATCCTTGGTCCATTTTCATCTCCGAATACAACTTCGTAAATTAATTTAAACCAATCACGTAGATTTTCTGAATACCCATTTTCTTTTCCAGTTGAATAAATTAATGTTTGAATATCTTCAGGTAACATTTCATCACTACAATCATCAAGGGTTTTAACTAGAGCCTCTAATGCCATTTTTTCGTTTGAATTTGGTTTTTTATATTTTTTCTGTAGCTTAATTACATCATTAAAATATTTAATAGCGTAGCCTATTAATTTATCAAAAATTATATGATCTTTTTCTAAAATATCTTTTTTATATTTTTTTACAAACTTCCAAAGTAATTCCTTAGAATTTGCATTACTTGCCTCTACTAAATTTAAAAGCATTGAAAAACTCATAATAGTATCTTCTTGTGGAATTGCTCCGCTATGAACATGCCAGACTGGGTTCATTAATAGCTGTAATTCGTTTTGGTTTTTTGCTTTTTCTATAAAATCCAAATATTCATCAACTGTTTTTGGAACTATTTCTTTATATAGTTTTTTTGCTCTTTTAGGATTTTGATACATATACAATGAAAGACTTTCAGGAGATGCGTAATCCAACCATTGATCAATGGTGATCCCGTTACCTTTTGACTTAGAAATTTTTTCCCCTTTTTCATCTAAAAAAAGTTCATAAGCAAAACCAGATGGGTTTGTTTTTCCAATTAACTTAGCTATTCTTGAGGATAATATTGCACTTTCTATTAAATCTTTTCCATACATTTCAAAATCTATATCAAGCGCGTACCACCTCATAGCCCAATCCACTTTCCACTGTAATTTACATTGTCCATCTAAAATACTTGTTTCAAATTTTTTTCCATTATTATCAAAAATAATTTTAGATTTTTCTTTTAAGATTTCTAAAACTGGAATTTCTAAAACCTTTCCAGTATCTGGGCATATAGGTAAAAAGGGACTGTAAGTTTTTTGTCTTTCCTTACCAAGTGTTGGAAGAATTATATCCATAATACCTTGGTAATTTTCTAAAATTACCTGTAAAGTAGAATTAAAAAAACCACTCTTATAAAGAATTGTGGAACTTTTAAAACTATACTTAAATTTAAATTTGTCTAAAAAATCTTTTAGCATTTCATTATTGTGTTCACCAAAGCTTGAAAATTTTTGGAATGGATCTGGTACTTGAGTTAAAGGTTTATGAAGATTTTTTTTTAGCAATTCTTGATTAGGAACATTCTCAGGAACTTTTCTAAAACCATCCATATCATCTGAAAACGTTATAATTTCTGTTGGTATATCGGTAAGCTGTTTTAGGGCATTAACCATCATTGATGTTCTGGCAACCTCACCAAAAGTTCCAATATGAGGCAATCCACTTGGACCATAACCAGTTTGTAAAATAATTTTACCCTTTTTTTCAATAAAGGATTTTCTTTCACGCAACATTTTTTTAGCCTCAACAAAGGGCCATGCGTTAGTTTTATCTAAATTATCTTTTTCAATCACTTTGTTTAATAAGAAATATCTTATATTTACTGTTATTATTAACTCTTATAGAGTTGAAATTTATTTACCATAAAATAATGTTCTTTCAAAATGTCTAATTATAAAACTGTTTTTTTTACCTTAGGTATTTTACAAATTATTCTTGGAATCTCCATGATGATTCCAATTTTAATCCAGCTTATTTATTTGGAAATGGATTCTTCTTTTATAGGATCTTCAATAATTTCAATAATATTTGGTGTTTTATTTTTTTTAACAAATTTAAACCATGATAAAAAATTAAATTTACAACAAGCTTTCTTGTTAACGGCTCTGTCATGGTTAAGCATTGCAATATTTGGTTCTTTACCTTTTATTTTTTCTGCTCTTGAGTTATCTATTACAGATTCTTTTTTTGAAAGCATGTCTGGTATTACCACCACTGGATCTACAATTATTTCAAGCTTGGAGAGTGCCCCTAGATCAATACTTTTATGGAGGGCTATGCTTCAATGGTTAGGTGGAATTGGTATTATTGTAATGGCAATAACTCTAATGCCAATAATGAATGTTGGGGGAATGCAGTTATTTAAAATTTCAAGCAACGACTCTTCTGAAAAATTATTACCAAAATCTAAAGAAATATCTCTTAGATTAATTTATGTTTATTTAACTTTAACAACACTTTGTGCTGTTACTTATAAAATTTTTGGTATGAATATTTTTGATAGTATAACGCACTCCATGACTACAATAGCTACAGGTGGCTTTTCAAACTATAATGAGTCCATAGGATATTTTAATAGCCCATCTATAGAAATATCATCAATGATTTTTATCATACTGGGTAGTTTACCTTTTATTGCCTATATAAAATTTTTAAACGGTAATAAAAAAATATTTATTTCGGATGTTCAGATTATATCATTTATTAAGATAATCATTTTTTCAATTATTCTACTTTTTATTTATTCATTTTTTCAAAATAAAGATTTTTCACAAATCAATATAAGGGCAATTTTTTTTAATGTTATTTCTATTTTAACTGGTACGGGATATGTCACTGGAGAGTTTGATGGATGGGGAAATTTTCCATTAATTTTCTTTTTAACTCTGATGTTCGTTGGTGGATGTGCTGGTTCAACAACCTGTGGAATTAAAATTTTTAGAATTCAAATTTTATATTTATTTATTGTTAATCAGTTAAAAAAAATTATTTATCCAAGAGGAGTGTTTATAATTAAATATGACAAAAATAGTGTGGATGATAAATTTATGGCTTCTATTATTTCTTTCATTTTTCTTTACTTGGTTATATTTTTTGTAATAACTGCATTATTATCTTTAAGTGGTTTGGATTTTGTTACTTCGATTTCTGGTGCTGCAACTTCAATTTCAAATGTTGGACCAGGATTAGGTTCTACAATTGGCCCTAGTGGTAATTTTTCTAGTTTACCAGAGATGTCTAAGTGGATCTTGAGTCTTGGAATGATATTGGGTAGATTGGAATTGTTTGCTATACTAGTATTGTTTCTACCTTCATTTTGGAGAAATTAATTATGATTGAAATTAAAAAGCAATCACTCTCAGAAACTTTTTCAGTCTACTTTGATAAAAGAATGCTTAGAATATTGTTACTAGGTGCTATCTCTGGTTTTCCATGGGTTCTAATTGGAAGCAGTTTAAGTTTGTGGCTAAAAGAAGAGGGTTTAAGCAGATCAACAATTGGTTGGGCAGGATTAATATTTGCTGTTTATGCTTTTAACTATTTGTGGGCACCTCTTGTTGACAGACTTCAAATACCCTATCTAACAAAAAAACTTGGTCATAGAAGGGGTTGGATAGTTTTAATGCAAATTGCAATTTTAACTTGTCTTGTTACTTGGAGTTTTATCAATCCCACCGAAAATCTTGCTCTACTAATTACAGTTGGTTTAATTATTGCTATAGCTTCAGCTACACAGGATATTACTGTAGATGCTTTAAGGATTGAACAGATTGGTGAGCATGAAAACAAATCAATGGCAGCTGGTGCTGCGATGGCTGTTGTTGGGTGGTGGAGTGGTTATAAATTAGGTGGTGTAATAGCTTTGTTTACAGCAGAATATTTGCAGAATATCGGTGTTACCAATTACTGGCAAATTACATTTTTAATTTTAGGAGTTGTAGTAATTTTGATGAATGTAGGCTTAATGTTTGTTCACGAGCCCCTTTCTACTGATAGACAACTTAAGCAAAAAGAAACTGACAAACTTATAGAAAGTAAGCTTGGATCAAAAAATATTATAACTAATTTTATGGCCTGGATAAGCAGTACATTAGGTGGTCCTATATTAAGTTTTTTTAAAAAAAATGGATTTTCAGTTGCAGTCGGAATTTTAAGCTTTATTTTTTTATTTAAGATTGGTGAAGCTTTTCTTGGGCGCATGTCTATAGTTTTTTATAAAGAAATAGGATTCTCTAAAGGTGATATTGCAATTTACTCAAAAACTTTAGGATGGATAACTACAGTTATCTTTACATTATTAGGTGGGCTTTTTGTAATTAGGTCTGGAGTTTTGAAAGCAATGTTTCTTGCAGGGGTATTAATGGCTGCAACAAACCTATTATTTACCGTCTTGGCATGGAGCGACAAATCTGAGCTATTATTTGCTGTAGCAGTCATATTTGACGATATTGCAGCAGCTTTTGCAACAGTCGCATTTGTAGCCTTTATTTCCTTACTCGTGGACAGAACATATACCGCAACTCAATATGCATTACTAGCTTCTATAGGAACTGCAGGCAGAACTACACTCGCATCATCATCTGGGGCTTTAGTAGATTGGTTAAATGGTGATTGGGGGGTATTTTTTATCTTAACAGCTATTATGGTAATCCCTTCTTTAATTTGCTTATGGTTTATTAAAGATAAATTAAAACTTCGTGAAAAATAATCATTTTTATAAAAAGCCACTATCAAATATTTATAAGAAACCCTCTATAGTTTCAGAGATTACTTCTCAAATTTTATATGGTGAAAAATTTAAAATTTTATCTAAAAATAAAAATTGGATAAAAATAAAAGTGTCATTTGATAATTATATTGGTTACATAAAAAATAAAAATTATACAAATGATCATAAACCAACTCATAAAGTGTGTATTTTAAAAGCTAGTATTTTTAATAAATCGAGTAATAAGATAAAATATTTTTTACCCTTTGCTTCAAGAATTTCTGTAATTCAAGAAAATAAAAAATTTATAGAATTTGAAAAAAATAAATGGATTAAAAAAAATAATATAAAAAAAATTAGTTACATTGAAAACAATTATTTAAAAGTACTAAAATTATTTTTAAAAACTAAATATTTTTGGGGTGGCAAAACTTATAAGGGAATAGATTGCTCAGCTATTTTACAATTATTATATTATTATAATAATAAGTTTTATCCAAGAGATACAAAAGACCAAATAAAATACTCAGTAAAAGATATTAAAAGAAAAATATTTAAAAAAGGTGACGTTATATTTTGGAAAGGTCATGTTGCTATTTGTATTAATTCTAAAAAATTAATTCATGCATATGGTCCAGAGAAAAAAGTTTTAATTATGCCTATAACAGAAACAATAGATAGAATTAAAAGAACGGCAAAGTTAATAGTAAAAAAAGTATCTTCTATTAAATATTAACTTCTACCAAAATCTGGTTTATTGATATCTTGTTTCAATTTAATTATTTTTTTTCTAACTTTTTTAGTATTAACTAATTTCTTAATAATAGATTTATTATTTTTAGATTGAATATCTTTTTTAAATGCGTATAAATTTTTTATAAATAAATCAATAACTTTTGAAATATTTTTTTGATTATTAAAAAATATATCTCTCCACATAATTTCATTAGATGCGGCAATTCTTGAAAAATCTCTCAAACCACCCGCACTAAATTTAATTAATTCGTATCTTTTTTGTTTTTCAAAGTCTGTTGCTGTTTTAACTAAGTTATATGCAATTAAGTGAGGTAAATGACTTGTCATAGAAAAGACAGTGTCATGTTTCTTTGAATCCATAATTGCTACTCTGGAACCCATTTTTTTCCAAAACTTAGTCAGTATATTAAGGTGTTTCCTGTTAGTATTTTTTTCTTTTATTAATATGCACCATTTATTAAGAAACAAATTTTTTAACCCATGTTCGGGGCCACTAACTTCTGATCCTGCAATAGGATGGCTTGATGTCCAAAAAATTTCTTTTTTTAATCTTTTTTTAATTAAATCCATAGACTTTTCTTTAGAAGACCCAACATCTGTGATGATTGTTTTAGGTAGTAGATACTTATTTATTTTTAAAATTATTTTTTCATATTCTCCTAATGGTGTGCAAAATATTATCAAATCTAAATTAGGGATGATATTTTTTAAGTCATTTGTAACTTCACATGGCAATTTTAATTTTTTAATTTTTAAAATATTTGATTTTGATTTTTCATAAATAAATATTTTTTTACCTATTTTTTTATCTATTATTGACCTTAATAATGAAGAACCAATTAAACCACATCCTATAATTAAAATATTTTTCATAATTAATTAATTATAACCTTAATTGCTGCTAAAAGTTTTATATTTTCTTTTTTGGATCCAATTGTTAATCTTAATTTGTTTTTAATATTATACCCATCTTCTGTAGATCTTAATATAATTCCTTTTGATTGTAGTTTGTTAAAAACATAATTAGCTGAAAATTTACATTTATCAAAATTTAGTAATAAAAAATTAGCCGTCACCTCATTTGAAAAAATGTTTAGTTTTTCTAAAATATTTTTAACTTTATTTGCCTCTATAATATTATGCTTCACAGATTGTTTAATAAAATTTCTATCTTTTAAAGCTTCTGTTGCCGCAATTTGCGCTAGTTGATTTACATTAAATGGTGGTTTGATTATATTCATTGAATTAATAATTTTTTTTGAAGCATAGCCCCAACCAACCCTTAAAGAAGCTAAACCATAAATTTTTGAAAAAGTTCTTATTACAACTACATTATCTTTGTTTTTAAATAGATCTAAACTTGATCTATAATCTTTGTGTTTCATATACTCAAAATATGCATCATCTAGAACTAATAGAATATTTTTTTTTAATTTTTTTCTTAGTTCTAATAATTCTGATTTATCTAAAAAAGTACCAGTTGGATTATTTGGATTAGCAATAAAAACTATTTTTGTTTTTTTTGTAATTTTTTTAACTATCTCTGCCACTGAAACTTTAAAATTTTTTTCTTTTGAAAAAACAACTTTTGCTCCAACGATTTGTGCATAAATTCTGTACATTAGAAAGCTATATTGAGGTACAATTACTTCATCTGATGGTTTTAAATATAACTGGCAAATCATCTGAATAATCTCATCTGACCCTGCACCACAAATAATCTTATTAAAATCACAATTAAATCTTTTTGAAATTTCTTTTCTTAAAACTAGCGCTTTACTGTCTGGATATTTAGATAGAATCAGATTTTTGTTATTTAAAACTCTTTTTACTTTCGGGCTAACTCCTAATGCTGACTCATTTGCTGATAATTTTGTAATATTCTTAGCTTTACCAATTTTAGATTTTCCTGGCTTATAAGCTTTTATTCTAAATTTTTTAAACTTTGGAACTGTCATTTTATTAATCTTATAAATAAAATATTAAATTTTCATATAGAATAAGTCATTTTTAAAAAAATTTGACATAAGAAATACTATCTAGTACAAAAAAACTGCGCTGATTTAACAAAATTGCGAGCGCTTCAAAAAAACCGCTAAATATGTTTTTTCTCTCAAAATTCAAATTTAGCTAATATTTATGAATAAAAGTATAAACATAAAAAGTTTAATAATTAATAAATCATTAAAGTTAGATTGTGGCCAGAGTATTAACAATTTCCCTTTAGCTTATGAAACCTATGGTTCTCTTAATGAAAAAAAAGATAATGCTATTTTAGTCTTTCATGCCTTAACTGGTGATCAGTTTGTATCTGGAATAAATCCAATAACTAAAAAAGATGGTTGGTGGTCTTATGCTGTTGGCTCAGGTAAGGCTATTGATACAAATAAGTATTTTATAATTTGTGCAAATGTAATTGGTGGGTGTTTAGGTTCTTTTGGTCCTAGTAACACTAACGCTGAAACAAATAAAGTTTATGGAACAACCTTCCCCATTATTACAATAAATGATATGGTAAACGCACAGCACAATCTCTTAGATTTTTTTAAAATTGAAAAATTATTTGCAGTTATGGGTGGATCTATGGGTGGCATGCAAGTTCTTCAATTTGTAAGCAATTTTCCTGACAAAGCAAAAATAGCAATTCCAATTGCTTGTACTTCAAGTCATTCAGCACAAAATATTGCTTTTAATGAACTTGGTAGACAATCCATAATGGCTGATTCAAATTGGCTGAATGGAGACTATGCAAATCAAAATAAAAACCCTGATAAAGGTTTATCTGTTGCAAGAATGGCTGCTCATATAACCTATTTATCTAAAAATGGTTTACAAGAAAAATTTGGAAGAAAATTACAAGAAAGAGATGATTTAAAATTTAGTTTTGATGCTGATTTTCAAATAGAAAGTTATTTAAGGCACCAAGGAAGTGTATTCGTAGATAGGTTTGATGCGAATAGTTATTTATATATTACAAGGGCTATGGATTATTTTGATTTAACCAAAGAATATAATGGAAATTTATCAAAAGCCTTTGAAAAAACTAAAACCAAATTTCTTGTTATATCATTTACTTCAGACTGGCTTTACCCAACTTCTGAAAATAAAGAAATTGTTATAGCTTTAAATGCCATAGGTGCTGATGTTGCTTTTGTTGAAATTGAGTCAGATAAAGGGCACAATTCATTTCTTCTAGATATTCCTGAGTTTTTAAATACTTTGAAAGATTATATTAATAATTCCTATTTAAAAAATTAAAGATGAAGCAAGAGTTTAAAATAATTTCAGATTTTATTGAAAAAAATACAAGAGTTTTAGATGTTGGTTGTGGAGATGGAACGTTGATGGAGTTTTTACAAAAAAATAAAGAAATAGACATAAGGGGGATTGAGATTTCCAAAGATAACTCACAAAAATGTGTAAGCAAAGGCCTAACCGTAATTGAGGGAGATGCCGAAAAAGACCTTTATCAATTTCCTGATAGGTCTTTTGATTTTGTAATATTAAGCCAAACACTTCAGGCTTTCCTAAATCCAGAAATAGTTATTCAGGAGCTATTAAGAATAGGGAAAAAAGCGATTGTTACTGTGCCAAATTTTGGTTTTTGGAAGGTAAGACTCCACTTGTTAGTCAAAGGAACAATGCCAATTACAAAAAATTTACCTGATGAATGGTACAATACTCCCAATCTACACATGTGTACGATTAAAGATTTTTATAAATTCTGTAATGAAAGAAGTATTATTTTAGATAAAGCATTGGCTCTTCACAATGAAAAAATATCTTTTATTAATGAGGCAAATCTTAATATAAAAAATTTATCAGCTGAGCTAGGAATTTTTTTAATTGAAAAATAAATGAAGATTCAAATAATACCCTGCCTGCAAGATAATTATTCTTATTTAATAATTGATGAAGAAAATAATATTGCTTGCGTGGTTGACCCTAGTGAAGCTGATCCTATTATTAAATATTTGGAAAATACCCAAATTAAATTAAAATTTATATTAAATACACATCATCATTATGACCATGTGGGGGGAAATCAAAAGTTAAAAGAAAAATATGGAGCAAGTGTTATTGGATATAAGGGAGACAAGGAAAGAATTCCAGGAATAGATATCCTAGTAAATGATCAAGAAACTTGGTTACATAAAAACTTTGAAGCAAAAATAATACATGTTCCAGGACATACACTTGGCCATATATGTTTTTATTTTTACAAAGATGAATCAGTTTTTACTGGAGATACTCTTTTTTCTTTAGGTTGTGGAAAAATATTTGAAGGAACAAATGCCCAGATGTTTGATTCCCTGATGAAACTAAAAAAATTACCAGCAGATACAAAAGTTTTTTGTGGTCATGAATATACGCTACAAAATTCAAATTTTTGTATAGTTCACGATGATGATAACAAAAATCTTAAAACTAAAATAAATGATATAAAAATAAAATTAAAAGCTGGCCTTTCGACTATTCCATCTACCATCAAAGATGAATTAGAGTGTAATATTTTCCTTAGGTCGAACAATTTAGAAACCTTTTCAAAATTGAGGGATTTAAAGGACAATTTCTAGCTTATTCGGACTTGACTATAATAGGCTCCCGACTATATTGCTGTTATAAAAATTAGATTAAACAATGTCATACGCAATCATACAAACAGGTGGAAAACAGTACAAAGTAAAGGCTGGAGAAATCCTTAAAATTGAAAAATTAGAGGATTCTAAGCTTGAAACTAAGATAGAATTTAAAGAAATTTTAGCCTACGGAGATGATAAAAATATTGAAGTTGGGTCACCAACGGTTGAAGGTGCGAAAGTTGAAGCTGACCTTGTTGAAAATGGAAAAAATAGAACAATATTAATTTTCAAAAAAAGACGAAGACAAAATTCTAGAAGAAAGAATGGTCATAGACAGCAATATTCATTAATAAGAATTAGTAAAATATTTTCTAAAGATGGTAAAATTTTATCTGAAGCAGAAAAAATGGTTAAACCAACTAAAAAAATTGAAAAGGTTGAAGCTAAAGTAGAAGCTGAAGCAGTTAATAAATAGATTATATTATGGCTACAAAAAAAGCAGGTGGATCATCGAGAAACGGACGAGATAGTGCTGGTCGTAGACTTGGTGTTAAGAAATATGGTGGTGAAGTAGTGATTCCTGGAAACATAATTGTTAGACAAAGAGGAACTAAAATTTTTCCTGGTGAAAATGTGGGCATGGGAAAAGATCATTCAATTTTTTCTGTTGTTGAAGGAAAAGTAGTATTTAAAAAAGGTAGATTAGATAGAACATTCGTTTCCGTAAAACCCAATTAGTAGTACAACTAAAAACTAACAGTTGTAATATGAAGTTTCTAGATCAAGTAAAAATTTATGTAAAGGCCGGCAATGGTGGGCATGGTTCTCCTAGTTTTCGTAGAGAAAAATTTATTGAATACGGTGGACCTGACGGTGGTGATGGAGGTAAAGGTGGTACCATATTCCTAAGATCAGAAAGAAACTTAAATACTCTTATCGATTATAGATTTCAACAACACCATAAAGCAGGAAGAGGTGTAAATGGTTCTGGACAAAATCGTACAGGTCATGGTGGAGAAAATTTATTTTTAAAAGTTCCAATAGGTACACAAGTTTTTGAAGAAGATAATAAAACTTTAATTTATGATTTTAAAAAAGAGGGTGAAGAATTTATTGTAGCTAATGGTGGTAAAGGTGGTCTTGGAAACACTAGATTTAAAAGTTCCACTAATAGAGCTCCAAAAAAATTTACTAAAGGTGCAATAGGTGAAGAGTATGTAATTTGGCTTCAATTAAAAACTATTGCTGATGTTGGTATTGTTGGATTACCTAACGCTGGTAAATCAAGTTTACTGGCTGCTATTACAAATGCGATGCCTAAAATTGCAAACTATAAATTTACAACACTAAATCCAAATCTTGGTGTTGCAAGTTATGATGATAAGGAAATCACTCTAGCTGATATTCCTGGATTAGTTGAGGGCGCACATGAAGGTGTAGGTCTTGGTATTCAATTTTTAAAACACATAGAAAGATGTAAAACTTTAATGCATTTAATAGATATTACTGATGAAGACCTTGAAAATACTTATAAACAGGTTCGAAATGAGCTAGGGAGTTACAGTAAAGATTTACTAGAAAAAAAAGAAATAATTGTATTAAATAAGACAGACTTATTAGAGGAAGAAGAAGTGAAAGAAATTTTAAAGAATTTTTCTAAAAATAAAGATTCTCAGGTGGTTACACTCTCAACATTAGAAAAAGGCTCAATATCCAAAATTAAAGCTAAATTACTCTCTTATGTATCTTAAAAATTCTAAAATAATTGTTATTAAAATTGGCTCATCTTTGTTAATAGATGACAAAAAAAAAGTAAGAAAAAAATGGCTAAGTGAATTTGCTAAGGATATTCAGGAATTAATAAAACAGAATAAAAAAATTATCATTGTAAGCTCAGGAGCAATAGCAATGGGCTGCAAAAAACTAAATATTAGCAAAAAAAACCTTAAGATTGATAAAAGCCAGGCTGTTGCATCTATTGGGCAAATTGAATTAATGAATTTATTCTCAGAAATATTTGTTAAATTGAAAATTAATATTTCTCAAATTCTTCTCACTTTGGAAGACACAGAACAAAGAAGAAGAGCCCTTAATGCAAAAAGAACTTTTGATAACTTATTTAAACTAGGCTTTGTGCCAATAGTTAATGAAAATGATACTATTACTACTTCAGAGATTAAGTATGGTGACAATGACAGATTAGCATCTCGTGTTGCACAAATATCAGGCGCAGACTCACTTATATTGCTTTCTGATGTAGATGGTCTTTATACGCACAATCCAAAAATATATAAAAATGCAAAATTAATAAAAGAAATTAAAAATATAGATAAAGATATAGAAAAAATAGCCACTAAAAGTATTAGTGAGCATGGAACAGGTGGTATGAAGACTAAAATAGATGCTGCAAAAATCTGTCAATTATCAGGATGCCAAATGGTAATAGCAAATGGATTATTAAGCCGACCCATTAAAAAAATAACTGAAGAGAATAATTGCACATGGTTTTTACCTAAAGTTTCAAAATTGGCTGCTAGAAAGAAATGGATTATTAGCTCTATTTCACCTAAGGGCGCGCTCATTATTGATGACGGTGCAAAACAGGCACTTTCAAATGGTAAAAGCTTATTGGCAGCAGGAATAAAAAAAGTATCTGGCCGTTTTAGCAAAGGTGACCACATCAAAGTTTTAGATAAAAATAATTACGAATGTGCAAGAGGACTTAGCTCTTTTTCATCGAATGAAATAGAAAAAATTATGGGTCACCACTCAAAAGAGATAGAAAAATTACTAGGATATATTTCTAAATCAGAAGTAATTCATAAAGATGATATAGTAGAGGTATAAAATGAGTAAATATATGAGATTAATAGGTCAAAATGCAAGAAAAGCATCTCTTGAAAAAGTTACTACTACTGTAAAAAATAAAATTCTAAAAAGATACACCTTGTTGTTAGAAAATGAGAGAAATTCTATAATTAAAGCAAACGCAATAGATATAAAATTTGCTCAAAAAAATGGTTTAAAGAATAATTTAATTGATAGACTAACTATTGATCATAAAAAATTAGATATTATAAAAAATTCAATAAATAAAATTATTAAACTAAAAGACCCTGTTGATAATATTCTTGAAAAATGGAGTAGACCCAATGGATTAAAAATTAAAAGAGTATCTATACCTATTGGGGTTATTGGAGTTATATATGAAAGTAGACCTAATGTTACTTCTGATGTTGCTAGCTTATGTTTTAAGTCTGGAAATGCTGTAATTTTAAAAGGTGGGTCAGAGGCGATAAATACTAATAAAATTTTAGCTAAGTTATTTCGAAAAGCTCTCAAAGCAAATAAAGTTAATGAAAATTTCATACAATTTGTAAATTCTAAAGATAGAAAAATGGTTGATTTTATGCTTTTAAAAATGAAAGATTATATTGATGTGATTATACCTCGTGGTGGAAAAAATTTAGTAAAAAAAGTTCAAGAGTTTTCAGCTGTACCTATTATTGGACATTTAGAAGGTCTGTGTCACACTTTTGTTGATAAAGATGCAGAACTAAAAATGGCTATCAACATCATCTATAATGCTAAATTAAGAAATACCAGTATATGTGGTGCTACTGAAACAATTTTACTTCATGAAAAAATAGTTAAAAAATTTTGTAATCCTATTTTAAAAAAACTTGAAAAAAATAAGTGTAAAATATTTGGTGATCTTTTTTTAACTAAACATTATAAAGGTAAAATTTTTACTGCCAAAGAAAAAGACTGGTCTACCGAATACTTAGCAGCAGCGGTGTCTGTCAAGACTGTAAAAAATTGTGAAGAGGCAATCAACCATATCAACAAATATGGAACTATGCACACAGACTCTATAATTACTAAAAATAAAAAGACTGCTAAAAAATTTTTAAAAAATGTTAAAAGCTCAATAGCCATGCATAATACATCAACACAGTTTGCTGATGGTGGAGAGTTTGGGTTTGGTGGAGAGGTTGGTATTTCAACAAACACTCTTCCACCAAGAGGTCCTGTAGGTTTAAATCAACTTATTTCTTATAAATATGAGATTGTTAGCAATGGTCAAATTAGAAAATAAATTGAACTCTGGAAAAATAAAAATTGGTATTTTAGGTGGCACATTTGATCCAGCACATAAAGGACATTTGGAAATATCAAAACAAGCAAAAAAAATATTTGGGCTAAAGAATGTTGTTTGGGCAATTACCAAAAAAAACCCCTTTAAAAGTGAAAGTAAATCAAACCTAAGGAGCAGAATACAATTTGCCAAAAAACTAATAGGCAAAAATAATTATATCAAAGTAAAATTTTATGAAGAAAAAATAAACTCTAATAGAACAATCGATTTAATTGAGTATTTAAGTAAAAAAGAAAAGAATGAAATTTATTTTATTATGGGTGCAGACAATCTCATAAATTTTCACAAATGGTTTAAATGGAAATCTATTATAAAAAAATGTAATATTCTAGTATTTGACCGTCAGGGGTATAAAACTAAGTCATTAAACTCAGTGACATTTAGTGGCACAAATAAAAAAAGCTTAATTTTTGTTAATTTTAATAAAGTTAATATTTCATCTTCTCAATTAAGAAAAGTTTGATATGGTTTATTTAATTAATGAAAAAAAATACAAATCTAAAAAGTATCATATTAGATACTCTAGACGCCAACAAAGCCTTAGACATAATTTCAATTGATCTCAAGAATAAAAGTTCTATGGCAGACTATATGATCATAGCAAGTGGAACTTCTTCAAGACATATTCAAGCTTTATCAGAACAGGTATTAGAAAAATTAAGAACTAATGGAGTTAAGAACTCCAAGATAGAGGGGAAAGAGAGTTTAGATTGGAAGTTAGTTGATGGCATTGATTTGATTGTTCACATATTTAATCCTGATAAACGAAAATTTTATGAACTTGAGAAAATATGGTCTGAACTCATTCCTAAAGAAAAAGTGATGATATAAGTATGATAAAAAAGTTACTTCTTTTTTTTATTATTTCTTTATTTATTTTTGAAAAAAGCTTATCTGAAAATTCAGATTTATATAAAAAAATAGACTTATTTGGTGAAGTTCTTGAAAAAATTAATAAAGAATATGTTGATGAAGTAGATCAATCTAAAAGTATGGACGCTGCAATAAATGGATTGTTACAATCTCTAGACCCCTATTCAGCTTACATGACGCCTGAAAGTTTTGAAGGCATGCAAACTGAAACTAGTGGCAAATTTGGGGGACTTGGCATTGAAGTTGGTATGGAAGCCGGTGTTGTAAAGGTAATCTCTCCAATTGATAATACTCCAGCCTCAAAAGCTGGAATAAAAGCTGGTGATTATATCGTCAAAATTAATAATGTGCAGGTACAGGGGAAATCATTAATGGATGCTGTAGATTTAATGAGAGGAGCTGTTGGATCAAGTATTGAAATAACAGTTAGAAGACGTGGTGTCAAAAAATCGTTAATTTTTAATATAACAAGAGAAATTATTCAAGTTCAATCAGTTAAATCTGAGCTTATAGATAATAATGTTGGTTATATTAGACTCACTTCATTTAACGAAAATAGTAGTAAGCAAATTAAAGAAAAGGTTAATAAATTAAACAAAAATAAAGATCTCAAAGGATATATTTTAGATTTACGAAATAACCCTGGTGGTTTACTTTCTCAGGCAATTAGAATCTCTGACTTCTTTTTAGAAAATGGTGAAATTGTATCAACTAAAAGCCGAAAAGTTTCAGAGAACAGAAAATGGTTTGCTAAAAAAGGTGATATAACAAATGGCAAAATATTAATTGTACTTATTAATTATGGGTCAGCGTCAGCGTCAGAAATAGTAGCTGGTGCGTTGAAAGATCATAAAAGAGCTATTATACTTGGGGAAAACAGTTATGGAAAGGGTTCTGTACAATCCATAATTCCTTTAGAGAATAGAGGTGCTATTAGATTAACAATTGCAAAATATTATCTTCCATCTGGCAAATCTATTTCAGAAGTGGGTGTAACACCCGATATAGAGGTAATAGAAAGTTCAGAGAATTTTAAATTTAATTCTGAAACAGATAATCAATTAAATTTTGCTTTAAAATTACTCAACGGATAAGTGACAAATAAGAATATAGATTTACCTCTTAGAAGTGGAGTTGGAATTGTCGTATTAAATAAAAAAAATGAAGTATTTGTTGCAAAAAGAATAGATAATCAAAAAAATTTCTGGCAAATGCCTCAGGGTGGCGTTGATAAAGGTGAGGATTATTTAACTGCTGCTTATAGAGAGCTAGAAGAAGAAACTAGTATCAAGAATGTAGATCTAATTAAAGAACTAGATGGGTTAATTTCTTACGAGCTACCAAAGAACTTATTAGGAATTATTTGGAAAGGTAAATATAGAGGGCAGGAACAAAAATGGTTTGTGGTCAGGTTTTTGGGGCAAGATACTGAAATTGATATTAAAACTAAAAATCCAGAATTTTGTGAATGGAAGTGGATTAATCTTGAAAAAATTACTGACCTAGTTGTGGACTTTAAATTACACGTATATGAGGATGTTAAAAAAAAAGTAAAAGAGATTCTTAATTAAGAGTTTTTAACACATCAATTTTTTGATCAACTAAATACTTATTTTGATCTGTAATTTCAGTATGTTTTGAATATTCTTCTGCTTGAGTGAGCAGTTCACTGATCTTATCTTTATCTAAATCCTTGATATCAAAAATAGAGCTTGTTAGTACTGATAAATTGTTATTCTTAAATTCAACTATTCCATCTTCAACATAATAATTTTCTTCTCCAGATTTAGAAAAGATTTTAATTATGCCAGGTTTTAAGAATGAAATAGTTGAGATATGATCTTTTAAAATCCCCATTTCTCCTTCAAAAGCAGGTACAACAACTTCTGTTACATCTTCTTTTGAAAGAAAAGATTTTTCAGGGTTTACTATTTCTATTTTAAACTCTTCACTCATTATGCAGCAGCATCTTTCGCCATTTTTTCAGCTTTTTCTACAGCTTCCTCAATTGTACCCACCATATAAAATGCAGCTTCAGGTAAATGATCGTATTCACCATTACATATTGCAGCAAAACCTTTGATTGTAGATTCTAAATCTACTAATTTTCCTGGCGAACCAGTAAAGACTTCTGCAACAAAGAAAGGTTGTGATAAGAATCTTTGTATTTTACGAGCTCTAGCCACTTTTAGTTTATCTTCTTCAGAAAGTTCATCCATTCCTAAAATTGCAATTATATCTTGGAGTGATTTGTAAGTTTGAAGAATTTTTTGTACTTCTCTGGCAACTCTATAATGTTCGTCTCCAACTATTCTTGGATCTAAAATTCTAGAAGTAGAATCTAAAGGATCTACTGCTGGATAAATTCCAATTTCTGCTATTTGTCTGGATAATACAGTTGTGGCATCTAAGTGGGCAAAAGATGTAGCAGGTGCTGGATCGGTCAAGTCATCTGCTGGTACATAAATCGCCTGCACTGATGTGATTGATCCTTTATTGGTTGTTGTAATTCTTTCTTGAAGGTTACCCATATCTGTTGCAAGTGTAGGCTGGTATCCAACAGCTGAGGGAATTCTTCCTAATAGTGCAGAAACTTCTGAACCTGCTTGAGTAAATCTAAAGATATTATCAACAAAGAAAAGTACATCTTGTCCTTCTTGATCCCTAAAATATTCAGCTACTGTTAAACCTGTTAGGGCAACTCTTGCTCTAGCCCCTGGGGGTTCATTCATTTGTCCATACACTAGTGCTGCTTTTGATCCTGGTCCTTCAGGTTTAATAACTCCTGAGTCTATCATTTCATGGTAAAGATCATTTCCTTCTCTAGTTCTTTCTCCAACTCCAGCAAACACGGAGAAACCACCGTGTGCTTTTGCTACGTTATTAATTAATTCCATAATAAGTACTGTTTTACCAACACCCGCACCTCCAAATAAGCCAATTTTTCCACCTTTCGCATATGGTGCTAATAGATCAACAACTTTAATTCCAGTTACAAGAATTTCTGTTTCAGTTGATTGATCACTAAATTCTGGTGCAGCTCTATGAATTGACCATTTTTCCTTAGTTTTAACTTCACCTTTTTCATCAATAGGTTCACCTATTACATTTATAATTCTTCCTAAAGTTTCTGGTCCAACTGGAACTTGAATAGGAGCACCTGTTGCCGTCACTTCATCTCCTCTTTTTAAACCTTCTGTAGCATCCATTGCAATAGTTCTAACACTTGATTCACCAAGGTGTTGGGCAACCTCTAAAACTAATCTATTATCTCCATTTTTACATTCTAATGCTGATAAAATTTCTGGTAATTCTCCATCAAATTTTACGTCTACTACTGCGCCAATGATCTGTGTGATTTTTCCTTTGCTCATAATTATAAACTTTCCGCTCCTGATATGATTTCAATTAGTTCTTTTGTAATAGCTGCTTGACGACTTCTATTATACTCAATAGTAAGCTTGTCAACCATTTCACCCGCGTTTCGAGTTGCACTGTCCATTGCGCTCATTCTTGAACCCTGTTCGCTAGCTGAATTCTCTAACATTGCTTTAAAAATCTGTGTAGATATGTTTTTAGGTAATAAGTTACTTAAAATCTCATCCTCGTCTGGTTCAAATTCATAATTATCATCAGAAGAATTGCTTTCTACTTCAGGAGTTTTTAAAGGTATTATTTGTTGTTCTTGAGGTATTTGAGTAATTACATTTTTAAATTTATTATAAAATATTGTACACACATCAAATTCTTTTTTTTCAAAATTATCAATTATCATCTTACCTACTTTTTCAGCATCTAAATAATTAATAGTTTTTGAATCTTTAAACGATATTCTTTCAACTATATTACCTATGTAAACTCTCTTTAATTGATCGTAACCCTTAGATCCTACAGTTATAATTTTTAAGGTTTTTCCTTCATCAGCTATTTTTTTAAAATATGCCTTAGCTTTTTTAATAATATTTGTATTAAAACCTCCACATAAACCTCGATCAGATGTCAAAACAATGCATAAATGCACTTTCTCTTCACCTGTTCCTGAAAGTAACTTAGGTGCATTTTCCTTATCAGAAATACCACTAGATAAATTAAGAATAATATTATTCATCTTTTCAGAATAAGGTCTCCCCTTTTCAGCATTTTCTTGTGCTCTTTTAAGTTTAGCTGCCGCAACCATTTTCATGGCTTTGGTAATTTTTTGTGTAGACTTTACACTCGCTATTCTTTTTTTTAAGTCGTCTAGTGTTGCCATATTTTAAGAATTAAAGTTCTTCTTAAGTTCCATGATAGTTTCAACTAATAATTTTTCAGTATCTTCTTCAAGCTTACCTGAGCTTAAAACAGATTCTAAAATTTCAGGTTTTTCAGATTTACATTTTTCAATAATCTTAGATTCGAACTCAGCAATATCTTTAAGTTCTACATCATCCAAATAACCTTTAACTCCACAGAAAACTGAAATTACTTGCTCAGCGACTGTCATTGGTGAATATTGTTTTTGTTTTAAAAGTTCAGTTAATTTTGAACCTCTATTTAAAAGTTTTTGTGTTGATGCATCTAAATCGGATCCAAATTGGGCAAAGGCAGCCATTTCTCTATATTGAGCAAGTTCAAGTTTCATTGAACCAGAAACTTTTTTCATTGCTTTTGTTTGTGCTGCAGATCCAACTCTAGAAACTGACAAACCTACGTTAATCGCTGGTCTAATTCCTTGGTTAAATAATTCCGTTTCAAGAAATATTTGTCCATCTGTAATTGAAATCACGTTAGTTGGAATAAACGCTGATACGTCTCCACCTTGTGTTTCAATTATTGGAAGAGCAGTTAATGACCCTCCACCATGTTCATCACTAAGCTTAGCAGCTCTTTCAAGCAATCTACTATGTAAATAAAATACATCTCCTGGGTAAGCTTCCCTTCCTGGAGGTCTTCTTAATAAAAGTGACATCTGTCTATAAGCTACAGCCTGTTTTGATAAATCGTCATAAATGATTAATGAATGCATACCATTGTCTCTATAAAATTCACCCATTGTACAGCCTGTATAAGGTGCTAAGAATTGAAGTGGTGCCGCATCTGAAGCAGTAGCAGCTACAATTGTTGTATATTCCATTGCACCAGCTTCTTCTAAAGTTTTTTGAATTTGTCTAACTGTAGATCTTTTTTGACCTATAGCGACATAAATACAGTAAAGTTTTTGCTTCTCATCGCCAGATTCATTTATTTTTTTCTGGTTAATGATTGCATCAATGGCAACTGCAGTTTTTCCTGTTTGCCTGTCACCAATAATTAGCTCACGCTGTCCTCTCCCAACTGGAACTAGACTGTCAATTGATTTTAAGCCTGTTTGCATTGGTTCGCTAACAGATTGTCTTGGAATGATTCCAGGAGCTTTTACTTCAACTCTACTTCTTTTTGTTGCTTTATCTAAAGCACCCTTGCCATCAATTGGATTTCCTAATCCATCAACAACTCTTCCTAATAATTCTTTTCCAACAGGTGTATCAACAATACTTCCTGTTCTTTTAACAACATCACCTTCTTTAATTTTTCTATCATCCCCAAAAATTACAACTCCAACATTTTCGCTTTCTAAGTTTAGAGCCATTCCTTTAGATCCGTCAGAAAATTCTACCATCTCTCCTGCTTGAACGTTATCTAATCCATATACCCTAGCAATACCATCTCCTACTGACAAAACTTGACCAACTTCAGTCACTTCTGCCTTGTCACCAAATTTTTTAATTTGTTCTTTTAATATCTTTGTTACTTCTGATGGGTTTATATCCATTTATGCCTCTATCATCCTATTTTCGATTTGTTGTAATTTATTTTTAATGGAGGTGTCCACCATTGTGCTTCCAACTTGCACAATCAAACCCCCAATTAAACTTGCATCGTGTTTGTAGTTTAATTTTATTTTTGAACTAAAGTTTTTAGTCAATTCTTCTTTTATGTTGTTAATCTCATTTTCAGTAAGATCTTTTGCAGAAGTTAATTCTGCTTTTAATTCACCTCTTTTGATTGAACATGTCTCAACAAAGCTTTTTAGAATTTTATCCACGTAAAAGAATCTTCTTTTAGATATTAAGAAACTTAAAAATTTTGTTAATAATTCATTTAATTTATATTGTTTTGAAATTTGGCTTAGAGCATTCAATTGGTCTTCTTTGTTGTTTGTTGGATCTTTAATCAAAGATTTAAAATCATCACTTGAAGCAATTAAATTAATAATTGAAGCAGAATGAACTTCAGTCTCACTTAAATTATTAGCTTCTATGGCTAATTCATAAAGTGCTAAAGAGTATCTGCCAGCTGATGTTTCAGAAAAACCTTTATATTTGCTCAATTTTTATTCCTTATAAATATTTGAAGATTTATTAAATTTCAGTTTTAATTAACATATGACCCTATTCTCTTCAAGTCACACGTTGTCTAAAAGTGTTATATTTTGACCGTTAATTGAAGTTTATTGGATCAACATCAACCGTTAGTTTCATTCCAGTGGGAAATTTGAATTTTTCAATGATTTTGGCTAGCGAATTCTGAACTTTTAAAGATTTTTGACCTCTTATTAAAAGCCTTACTCTGAACTTTCTTTTTAATCTAAATATAGGTGCATTAACAGGGCCAAGAACTCTACCTGCGACTGCACTTTCTATAAAAACTTTAAACTTATACGCTTCTTTTTCAAGCTCTCTTTCATTACTGCCTGTAATTATCAAAGCAATAAATCTCTGAAACGGTGGAAGATTGTTTTCCCTTCTAATTTCAAGTTCTTTATCTAAGAAAATATCAGGATCTTTATTTGTAATGTCTGTTATCATTTTAGTATCTAAATTATAAGTTTGAAAATAAACAGTTGCTGGCTTTCCTGTTCTCCCTGCTCTGCCTGAAAGTTGATGATATAATTGTAAATTCTTTTCTGCACCCCGTAGGTCATGACCTTGTGATGATAAATCAATATCAACAACAACAATACAATTTAAACTTGGAAAGTGGAATCCTTTCGAAATTAATTGAGTTCCAATTAAAATTTGAATTTTATTATTTATAATTTTTTCCAAAACATCTGCTGAACTTTTTTTATTCATTGTATCGCTAGAAAATATTGTTATTTCCTTAGTGGGGAAAATTTTTTTTACTTCTTCAGATATTCTTTCAACTCCAGGCCCACTAAAAATAAAATCACATTTTCCTTCTTTGGAACAGTCTCTATTTAGTAAAGCTTTGTATCCACAGTAGTGACATAATAAATTTTGTTTGTTTTTGTGATAAACTAAATTTATTGAACAATTTGGACATGAATAACTAGTAAAACATTTTTTACATAATACATGAGGTGAAAATCCTCTTCTGTTTAAAAAAAATAATACTTGATCTTTTTTTTCAAGATGAAATTTTACTTTCTCAATTGTTTCTTTTGATATCCAAGATTGAGATTCTAACTTTGAATTATTAAGATTAATTATTTCATATTTTGGTAAAGATGCATTTAAATATCTTTGATCAAGTTTTGATAAACTATATTTGCCTTTTTTAATATTGTCATAAGTTTCAATAGAGGGTACAGCTGTTATTAAATTGATTGGAATATTTTCAAAGGATGCTCTAGAAATTGCCATGTCTCTCGCATTATAAGTTACTCCCTCGTCTTGTTTATAAGATTGATCGTGCTCTTCATCAACAATGATTAATCCTAGTTTTTTAAAAGGTAAAAACAATGAGGACCGAGCACCAATTACAACTTTAATTTTATCATTTGCTACTCCGCTCCAAATAATTTCTTTATTTTTTTTTGTAATACTTGAGTGCCATACAGCAGGCTTAAATCCAAAAAATTCTATAAATTTATTTTGAAATTGACCTGTTAATCCAATTTCTGGTAATAGAATTAACCCTTGAAAACCCTTATTAATTATCTCTTTTAAGGCCTCAAAATAAACCATCGTTTTACCAGACCCTGTAGTGCCTTGTAAAACATGAACTCTAAATTTTTGATTTAATACATTCATTTTTTTTAATGAATCTTTTTGCTCTTTAGAAAGTTTTATTTCATTTTCTTTGATGTCAATTTTGAATGGCTCATAAGCTTCAATTGGTAACTTTTCTATGGCACCACTACTTAATAATAACAATTTTAATGCCATACCTTTAGGGGTCATATTGTATTCAGAAAACCAATTTAAGAATTTAATTGTATTTTTCTTTAGTGATGGAACATCTAATTTTCTTAAAACTTTTTTAATTGCAAAATTTTTGTTTGTTTTTTTTTCAAAATCATCCCATACAACTCCAGTAACTTCTGACTTTCCAAAGGGTACTACTACATAGTCTCCAACCTTTAAATTTAAATCTGAATTATAGGTAAATGGATGATTAAAAATATTGGGTATAAGAATCGGTACTTTCATATCTTTATAATATGAAAATACTTTAAGAGTGTATTGCTCTTTTATCTACTGATAACGCTGCTTCTTTTACTGCTTCAGAAAATGTTGGGTGTGCATGACATGTTCTTGCAATATCTTCAGCGCTAGCACCAAACTCCATTGCAACTCCGATTTCTCCAATTAATTCACCTGCATGAGGTCCAATAATATGTGCTCCTAAAACTCTGTCTGTTTTTTCATCAGCTAGAATTTTAACAAAACCTTCTGCTTCATCAATTGCTTTGGCTCTTGAATTTGCCATAAATGAAAATTTACCAATTTTGTATTTTATATTTGCTTCTTTTAATTGCTCTTCTGTTTTTCCAATTGAAGCAACTTCTGGTGTTGTGTAAACAACTCCAGGAATAATATCATAATTAACATGTCCTGATTGTCCTGCGATATTTTCTGCAACTGCAATACCTTCATCTTCGGCTTTGTGCGCTAACATTGGTCCATCTATTACATCGCCAATTGCATAAACATTACTTACATTTGTTTGAAAGCTTTTATTTGTTATAATTCTTTTCTTTTCATCCAATTCAACACCAATTGCTTCTAAATTTAAATTATTAGTGTTAGGTTTTCTGCCAACAGATATAAGAACAACATCACAGTCAAAATTTATTTTTTTTCCATCTTTGTCAGATGTTGAAACACTAGCTCCATGGGTGTTTTTAGTAATTCCCTCTACTTTAGTTTGCATGTGGAAGTTAATTCCTTGTTTCTTTAAAATTTTCATAAATTCTGACGATATTTCTCTATCCATTCCTGGCGTAATATGGTCAAGAAATTCTACCACATGAACTTCAGTACCTAATCTAGACCAAACAGATCCCATCTCTAATCCTATATAACCTCCACCAACTACAACCATTTTTTTTGGAACCGATTGCAGAGTTAATGCACCTGTTGAAGATACAATTATTTTTTCATCAAATTTCATTCCTGGCAATTCTACTGGTACAGATCCTGTGCTAATTACCGTTTTATCTGCCTCAATTATAGTTTCTTTTTTTTGATCATCTAATATTGAGATTTTATTTGCAGATTTAAAGCTTCCAGTGCCCTTAAAATAAGTGACTTTATTTTTCTTAAATAAAAATTCTACACCTTTAGTTAATATTGTTACTGCTTTATCCTTATTTTGCATCATTTTTTGAAGATTAAGTTTTACCTCACCCACTTCTATGCCAAGTTTAGAAAAATTTTGTGCCTTATGATAATTTTCAGAAATATTTAATAAATTTTTAGAAGGTATGCACCCAACATTTAAACAAGTTCCGCCTAATGAACCTCTTGATTCTATACATGCTGTTTTAAGTCCCAATTGTGCCAATCTTATTGCGCAGACATAACCTCCCGGACCACCACCTATTACAACTGCTTGAAATTTATCTGACATTTAAATATTTAAAAACAATCTTCTTGGATCCTCTAAGTTTTCTTTAACCATTTTTAAGAATGATACTGACTCTTTTCCATCTATAATTCTGTGATCATAAGATAAGGCTAGATACATAATAGGTCTAATTTTAATCTCACCATCAACTACTATTGGTCTTTCGACTATATTATGCATACCTAACACACCAGATTGAGGTAAATTTAATATTGGAGTAGATAACATTGAACCATAAACTCCACCATTACTAATTGTAAAGGTTCCACCTTGAAGATCTTCTATAGTTATTTTTCCATTTCTTGCTTTTTCTGAAATAGCTTTAATATTTTTTTCAATATCAGCGAATGATAATTGATCAGCATCTCTTAATACCGGTACTACTAATCCCTTTTCAGTTCCTACTGCAAAACTCATATTATAATAATTTTTGTAAATAATTTCATCTCCATCTATTTCAGCATTAACTGATGGGTACATTTTTAGTCCAGCAACACATGCTTTTACAAAAAATGACATAAACCCTAATTTAATTCCATACCTACTTTGGAAATCTTCCTGGTTCTCTTTTCTCATTTCCATTATGCCAGTCATATCAACTTCATTAAAGGTTGTTAATAATGCTGCATTTTCTTGTGCTTGTTTTAATCTTTTTGCAATTGTCTGTCTAAGCCTAGACATTTTAATTCTCTCTTCTTGACCATATTTAATTTTTCTTTCTGATGGCTGTGGGTTCTCTCCCATCATACTAATTAAGTCACCTTTAAGAATTCTACCCTCTTTACCAGAGCCACTAACTTTTTTTAAATCAATTTTATTTTCAACTACCATTTTTCTTACGGCTGGTGAAAGTATTTCATTATTTTTTTTTGAAGAATCAGTTTTCTCTTCTTTAACCTCATTAGTTAATATTAAAGGTTCTTCCTCTTCAGGTTCTTTAAAAACTTTAGGAACTTCTTTTTTAATTTCTAAATTAACTACATTATTTTCAGTTTTTTTAGGTTCAATTTTTGTAATTATTTTTTTTTCAGATGGTTGAGTTCCATTTTGACTTATTGAACCAAGTAAGGCTCCAACTTCAACTGTCTCTCCATCTTTTGAATTTATTTCAGATAAAACTCCATCTATGGGAGATGGAACTTCTAAATTAACTTTATCTGTTTCTAGTTCTACAATTGCCTCATCAGCTGCAACTGCATCACCCTTTTTCTTAAGCCATTTTGCAACAGTCGCTTCTGTTATGCTCTCACCCAAGACCGGTACTAAAATTTTTTCACTCATTTTTATTCAAAAACCTTGTTAATAATTTCTTGCTGTTGTGAAATATGTCTTTTTGCAAACCCTGTTGCAGGAGATGCGTCTGGACTTCTTCCTATATAAGAAATTTCCTTATTATTAGCGTTAATAGTTTCTAATGTCCATTCTATATAATCTCTTACAGAAAACCATGCTCCCATATTTTTTGGTTCTTCCTGGCACCAATAAAATTTAGCATTTTTTGCATACTTTTTGATTTCTTTAACTAAACTTTTAACTGGAAAAGGATAAAGTTGTTCAACTCTGTACAACACTACATCATCTTTTTTCAATTTCTCTCTAGCATCTAACAGGTCAAAATAAACCTTTCCCGAACATAAAATTACTTTTTTAATTTTTGAGCTTTCTTTTAATTTTATAAATCCATTTTCTTCATCTAGTGCATGATCCCATAAAATTCTGTGGAAAAATGTATCTTTATCAAAATCTTCTATATTTGAAACACAATGCTTGTTTCTTAATAAAGATTTTGGAGTCATTATTATTAATGGCTTTCTAAATTCTCTATGCATTTGACGTCTTAAAGCATGAAAGTAGTTTGCTGGTGTTGTACAATTTACTACCTGCATATTATCATTAGCACATAGTTGTAAAAACCTTTCTAGTCTTGCTGAAGAGTGTTCTGGTCCTTGGCCTTCATAACCATGAGGCAAAAGCATTACTAGCCCAGATGCCCTTGTCCATTTTCTCTCTCCTGATGCTATAAATTGATCTATTACTACTTGTGCGCCATTTGCAAAATCACCAAATTGTGCCTCCCACATTGTTAGGGTGTTTGGCTGAACTAAACTATAACCATATTCAAAACCTAAAACTGCTAATTCTGATAAAAAACTATCTACTATTTCATATCGTTTTTGAACTTTTGAAATATTATTTAGTGGAACATATCTGGAGTTATCTTCTTGATTTCTTAGAACTGAGTGTCTTTGACTAAAAGTTCCCCTTCCTGAATCTTGTCCAACTAATCTCACTGGATAACCTTCTTCTAATAATGAGCCAAACGCCAAAGCTTCAGCTGTTGACCAATCTATACCTTTTCCATCTGATACTGATGCTCTTCTAGTATTTAAAATTTTAATTATAGTTTTGTGTAAATTTAATTCCTCTGGTGTTGAATTAATTTTTTCTGAAATTTCTAAAAGTTTTTTCTGATCAAAACCACTTACACCTCTTTTATCCTTTCCTTTTTCTGGTTTATATCTTGACCAACTTCCCTCATACCATTCAATTTTTGGCTTATAATCTTTTGCATTTTTGTATTGATCATCTAGTAAGCTTTTAAACTCATTTTTAAACCTTTTAAGTTCATCCTCTGAAAGTGTATTTTCATTTACTAATTTGCTTCCATATACTTCTACTGGTGTAGGGTGTGATCTAATTTTTTTATACATTAATGGTTGAGTAAATGAAGGTTCATCTCCTTCATTATGACCAAACCTTCTATAACAGATTATATCAACCACAACATCTCTGTTAAATTTTAGTCTAAATTCTGTTGCAATTCTTGTAGCATAAACAACTGCTTCTGGGTCATCACCGTTTACATGAAGTATTGGGGCATCTACCATTTTTGCAACATCCGATGGGTATGGTGATGATCTTGCAAACCTTGGGCTTGTAGTAAAACCTATTTGATTATTAACAATAAAATGAATTGTTCCACCTGTATTATGGCCTGGCAAACCAGACATTGCAAAACATTCAGCCACAACACCTTGTCCAGCAAATGCCGCATCACCATGTATTAAAATAGGCAAAACTTTATTTCTTTCTTTATCTTCATGAAAAAATTGTTTTCCTCTAGTCTGTCCTAATACAACAGGATTAACTGCTTCTAAGTGTGAGGGGTTATCTGTAAGACCAACATGTATAGAATTTCCATCAAATTTTCTATCCGATGATGCTCCTAAATGATATTTTACGTCTCCCGCTCCTTCTTCTCCTGTTGTTTGAACATCTCCCGCAAATTCATTGAATATTCTTTTGTATGATTTTTGTAAAACGTTTGCTAGCACATTGAGCCTACCTCTGTGAGACATTCCAATTTTAACCTCTTTAGCTTCTGATTGACCAGCAATTTTAATAATTTGTTCTAAAGCAGGGATTAAGCTTTCTCCTCCATCTAGTCCAAATCTTTTTGTACCAACATATTTTGTATGTAAAAATTTTTCAAATCCTTCAGCTTGAATAAGTTTATTCAAAATAGCTTCTTTACCATTCTTTGTAAATTGAAGAGAGTTCTCATCCTGTTCAATTCTATCTCTAAGCCATTTTCTTTCAGTTGGGTTTGATATATGCATATATTCATAACCAATTGGCCCACAATAAGTTTTGTTTAAAAAACTTAATATTTCTTTTACGGTGGAGTGCTCTTTATTTATTACACCATCTAAATAAATTTTCTCATTATAATTTTCTTTTTTGAACCCATAATATTCAGGATGTAATTCATCTAAATACTCTGTCTTCATCATTCCCAGTGGGTCAAGCTTTGCTAATAAATGTCCTCTTTGCCTATATGCTCTAATTAAAGCAACGGCTCTAATTGAGTTAAGATTACTTTTGATTAAATCTTTTGAATTAACTTTTGTATCATCACTTCCATTAGAAAATTTTTTTTCACTTTCTTTGATCTTTTTTTCAATTTCATCAATATCAATTTTTTTTTTTACACCCCATGATGGACCATTAATTTCCTTGGCAATCATACTTAAATCTTCACTCATACCCTCAAAATAACTTTGCCAGCTTTCAGGAAGATCTTTGTCTTTATTGATAAATTTTAAATACATTTGTTCTATAAATGCACTGTTAGATTTACTAAGAAATGAAGTTTTTTCGAATTCGAGATTTTTTGATGATGACATCTATTCTATTGATATAATATCAGATAAATAATTTTCAATTAGATAATTTATTAAATAATGTTTTGCCTAGTTCAGATGGTGATTTTGCAATTGTAATTCCACATTCTTCCATTTTTTTAATCTTATCTTCTGCTCCACCCTTACCACCTGAAATAATAGCTCCTGCATGCCCCATAGTTCTTCCAGGAGGTGCTGTTATTCCAGCAACAAATCCAACCATAGGTTTTTTTATTTTATGGTTTTTAACAAATTCAGCTGCTTCTTCTTCTGCTGAACCACCAATTTCACCTATCATAAGAATAGATTCTGTCTCATCATCATTTAAAAATAAGTCTAAACAATCAATAAAGTTCGTTCCATTTATTGGATCTCCACCAATTCCTATACAAGTAGATTGTCCTAATCCATTTTCAGTTGTTTGCGCAACCGCTTCATAAGTTAAAGTTCCAGATCTTGAAACAATTCCCACAGAACCTTTCTTGTGTATATTTCCAGGCATAATCCCAATTTTACATTCATCAGGAGTAATTATTCCTGGACAGTTAGGTCCTATCAATCTGCTTTTTGAAGTATTTAGTTTTTGTTTAACACGAAGCATATCTTGAATTGGTATACCTTCAGTAATACAAACTATAAGCTCAATAGATGCATCAATAGCTTCTATTATAGCTACTGCTGCAAATTTTGCTGGCACATAAATCATAGTTGCATCAGCACCAACTTCTTTTTTTGCTTCAACCACAGTATTAAATACTGGACGTTCAAGATGTTTTTGTCCTCCTTTTTTTGGAGTAACACCACCTACAAGATTAGTTCCATATTTTAATGCTTGTTCAGAATGAAAAGTACCATGTGCACCTGTAAAACCTTGGCATATAACTTTGGTGTTTTTATTAATTAAAACTGACATTCTATTTTATTGCCTTTACTATTTTTTGTGCAGCATCATCTAAATTTTCTGCTGAAATTAATTTTAGTCCCGAGTTATCTAAAATTTCTTTTCCTTCTTTAAAGTTTGTACCCGCAAGTCTAACTACCAATGGAACGCTTATATTTATTTCCTTGGCAGCATCAACAACTCCTTGGGCAAGGACATCGCATCTCATTATTCCACCAAAAATATTTATTAGTATGCCTTTAACATTTTTATCTGATAGAATTATCTTTAGTGCAGCAGAAACTTTTTCTTTTGAAGCTCCACCACCAACATCTAAAAAATTTGCTGGCTCTTCTCCATATAATTTAATTATGTCCATTGTTGCCATTGCTAAGCCTGCTCCATTAACCATGCAACCAATACTTCCATCTAACTTTATGTAAGCAAGATCATGTTTGCTTGCTTCTATTTCAGCTGGATCTTCTTCATTTAAATCTCTCAACTCTATAATTTCAGGATGTCTAAATAGTGCGTTAGAATCAAAATTAACCTTTGCGTCTAAGCAGACTATATTCTTTTCTTTAGTTAATATTAGTGGGTTAACCTCAACCATATTAGCATCTGTACCTAAAAACATACTATATACTGATTTAATTAGTGCTATTGCTTGTTTTTTAGCATCATCGGTTAGGCTATAAATTTTAATTATCTTCTCACAATCAGCATCTGAGATTTCATTAACAATATCTACTTTTGTTGTTATAATTTTTTCAGGTGTTTTATCTGCAACCTCTTCAATATCCATTCCACCTTGATCGCTGGAAATAAATACAATTTTTGAGCTAGCTCTATCAATTAAACAGGATAAATAAAATTCTTTATCTATATTGGAAGATACTTCCACATATAATCTTTTTACCTCTCTTCCTTCATGGCCAGTTTGGTGTGTTACAAGTGTTTTTCCTAATAATTCTTTTGCTGCAACACCTAGCTCTTCAATAGTGTCTAAAATTTTTACTCCTCCTGCTTTACCTCTTCCACCAGCATGGATTTGTGCTTTCAATACAAACTTTTCTGTTTTTAATGATTTTGCTTTTTCAAGCAACTCATCAACTGTGAAACTAAAAACACCTTCAGGCACAACTGCCCCATATTCTTTTAGGATTTTTTTTGCTTGGTGTTCATGAATGTTCATGATTTATTTAGATAGATCTGGGTCTATTTTTGATGCAGCTTCCCATAATGCTTTCACAGCATCTATCGAGTGCATAAATTCTTTTTTTTCTTTTTCGTCCAAGTCAATTTGCTCTATTTTTTCAACACCAGCTTTACCAATTATTACTGGTACACCTGCATAAACATCACTAACTCCATATTCTCCATTTAAATGAACTGCACATGGAAGTAATTTTTTTTCATCTTTTAAATATGCTTCTGCCATTTGCACTCCCGAAGCTGCTGGTGCATAAAATGCAGAACCTTTTTCTAAATATTTAACAATCTCAGCTCCTCCATCTCTAGTTCTTTGATTAATTTCTTCTAATCGTTCTGGAGATATTTTTCCTTCTTTAACTAAGTCTAGTAATGGTTTACCTGAAACTTTTGTGAATCTTGGTAGAGGAACCATTGTGTCTCCATGACCTCCCATAACCATTGCTTCAATTTCTTTTACAGGAACATTTAACTCTAGAGATAAAAATAATTTAAATCTTGAGCTGTCCAAAATTCCTGCCATTCCAACTACTTTATTTGCTGGTAACCCTGAAAATTTTTGAAAGGCCATCACCATAACGTCTAACGGATTGGTGATACATATAACAAATGCATTGGGTGCATTTTTTTTTATGCCATCTGCTACTTGTTTAATAATTTTTAGATTAATACCTAATAAATCATCTCTGCTCATTCCTGGTTTTCTTGGAACTCCTGCAGTGATTATTATTACATCTGAATCTTTTATATCTTCATAATTGTCTGTACCTGAAAATTTCACATTAAAACCATCAACGGAGGAAGATTGAGCTATGTCTAGAGCTTTTCCTTTAGCTATGCCACTTGCAACATCAAAAAGTACCACCTCATCAGCAACTTCTTTGGTTCCTATTAAGTGAGCAAGAGTGCCCCCAATTTGACCTGCTCCTATTAAAGATATTTTTTTCATTTTTTCCTTATTTCATTGTTGGCATGACAAATTCTGCATTAGATCGTATTCCAGAAGGCCATCTTGATGTTACTGTTTTAAGCTTTGTATAAAATTTAATTCCTTCAGCTCCGTGCATTGCACTATCTCCAAATAATGATCTTTTCCATCCACCAAAACTATGGAATGCCATTGGTACAGGTATTGGAACATTAATTCCGACCATACCAACTTGAATTTTACTAGCAAACGTTCTTCCAGCATCACCATCTCTTGTGTAAATGCTTACTCCATTACCATACTCATGATCATTAATTAGTTTTGTTGCTTCTTCAAAAGTTTTAACTCTTATGACTGATAAAACAGGTCCAAATATTTCTTCTTTATAAATTCTCATATCCTTTTTAACATGATCAAATAAACAACCACCTATGAAGAAACCATTTTCATATCCTTGAAGTTTTATATTTCTTCCATCAACAACTAATTTGGCACCTTCTTCAACTCCAAGATCAACATAACTTTTTACTTTTTCTAAATGTTCTTTTGTAATTAGTGGACCCATCTCAGATGTTTTATCCATACCAGGTCCTACCTTTAATGCTTCAGCTTTTTTTGATAAACGGGCAACTAACTCATCACCTATATCGCCTACAGCTACTGCTACTGATTGCGCCATACATCTTTCACCTGCTGAACCGTATGCAGCACCCATTAATCCATTTACTGCACCATCAAGGTCACAATCAGGCATTACTACTAAATGATTTTTTGCACCACCTAAAGCTTGAACTCTTTTTTCATTTTTTGCAGAATTTTCATAAATATATTTTGCAATTGGTGTTGAGCCTACAAAGCTTACCGCTTTGACATCTTTGTTTGTTAAAATTGCATCTACAGACTCTTTATCTCCATTAACAACATTAAAAACACCATCTGGTAGTCCTGCTTCTGTTAGCAATTCTGCTAATCTTAGTGGACAAGATGGGTCTTTTTCTGATGGTTTTAAAATAAATGTATTTCCACATGCAATAGCTAAAGGGAACATCCACATAGGTACCATTGCTGGAAAATTAAAAGGTGTAATACCAGCAACAACTCCAAGAGGCTGACGCATAGACCAACTATCAACATTTGTTCCTACATTCTCTGAAAATTCTCCTTTAAGTAAATGTGGAATTCCACATGCAAACTCAACTACTTCTAGTCCTCTTGTTAAAGAACCTTTGGCATCTTCATAAACTTTACCATGTTCTGAAACTATTAATTTTGTAAGTTCATCAGTATTTTTTTCTATTAACTCTTTAAATTTGAACATCACTCTTGCTCTTTGAAGAGGAGGTTTCTGTGACCAAGTTTCAAAAGCTTTTTGTGCAACTTCTACAGCCTGGTTGAGATCTGCTTTATTAGCCAATCTTACCTCTGACTCTTGTTCGCCTGTTGCGGGGTTAAAAATTTTGCTTTTTCTGTCAGATGAGCCTGAAATTAGCTTTCCACCAACAAAATGTTCTAATAAATTCATGAATGGTGTTATTTAAAGGGGTAATTAGCTTGTTGCAAGCATTTTTTTTAATTCAGCTATAGCTTTTGCTGGATTTAATCCCTTAGGACAAGCATTGGTGCAATTCATTATAGTATGGCATCTATACAACTTAAGTTCATCAGCTACTTTTTTTAATCTCTCTTTTCTTTCATCATCTCTACTATCTACTATCCACCTATAAGCTTGAAGCAAAACTGCAGGACCTAAAAATTTATCCTCATTCCACCAATAGCTTGGACAAGAAGTAGAGCAACATGCACACATGATACATTCGTATGCACCATCTAATTTTTTTCTATCTTTTTGAGATTGAATAATTTCTGTAGTTTCAACTTTTGTATTTGTTTTCAACCAAGGCTCAATTGATTCATATTGTTTGTACAATCCACTTAAGTCACCAATTAAATCTTTTTTTACTTTTAGGTGAGGTAGTGGATAAATATTTATATCTCCTTCAATTTCTGAATGAGGTTTTGTGCATGCTAAACCATTTTTCCCATCCATATTCATTGCACAAGATCCACAAACACCATGTGCACAAGATCTACGATAAGCCAATGATGGATCAATTTCATTTTTAATCTTATTTAAAATATCCAATACTTTTGAAGGGCAGTTATCCATATCAACTTCATAAGTATCCACTCTTGGGTTTTCTCCATTTGAGGGATCCCATCTATAAACATTTACTTTTCTGGTATTTTTTGATCCAGTTTTATCTTGATAATAGTTACCTTTTTGAACCTCTGAATTTTTAGGTAAATTTATTTGAACCACTAGTACACTCTTTCTTGTGGTGGAAAATATTGAACTTCATTTGTTAAAGTTGATTTAGTAACTGGTCTATAACCAATTTTTGAATCTTTTCCATTGCACCAAGCAATAGTGTGTTGCATAAATTTTTCATCGTCTCTTTTTGGGAAATCTTCTCTTGCATGTGCACCTCTGCTCTCTTGTCTATTATAAGCAGAATCCACTGTTGTAATTGCTTGTCTTATCAAATTATCAAACTCCAATGTTTCCACTAAATCGGTGTTAAAAACAAGTGACTTATCTTTTACAGAAATTGATTCCATTCCATCGTATGCTTTTCTAATATCATCAACACCCTCTTTAAGTGTTTTTTCTGTTCTAAAAACAGCACATTTTGATTGCATAGTTTTTTGCATTGAAAGTCTAAGTTCTGCAGTACTGTTTTCACCATTAGAGTTTCTTAATTTATCAAATCTTTCTAAGCATTTTTCTGTTTCAGTCTCTCCTATATCCTCGTGTGGAGTTCCTGGTTTTACAAGTTCTGCAGCTCTTCTAGCTGCGGCTCTTCCAAATACAACTAGGTCAATTAAAGAATTAGACCCCAATCTATTCGCTCCATGAACAGAAACGCAGGCAGCCTCACCAATTGCCATTAATCCTGGAACTGTTTCAGAATCATTGCCTGTTAATACTTCAGCTTTATAGTTTGTTGGGATACCTCCCATATTGTAATGAACAGTGGGCACTACTGGTATTGGCTCTTTAGTTACATCAACATTTGCAAATAATCTTGCTGCTTCCGTTATTCCTGGAAGTCTACTTTCAATAATACTTTTGTCTAAATGACTTAAGTGTAAGTGAACATGATCATGTTCTTTACCCACACCTCTTCCTTCATTAATCTCAATTGACATTGATCTACTTACTACATCTCTAGATGCTAAGTCTTTAGCTTTTGGTGCATAACGCTCCATAAATCTTTCACCTTTTGAATTAACTAAATAGCCACCTTCTCCTCTAACACCTTCAGAAATTAAAGTTCCATGTCCATAAATTCCTGTTGGGTGAAATTGTACAAATTCCATATCTTGTAATGGTAAACCTGCTCTTAAAACCATTGCATTTCCATCTCCAGTACAAGTGTGTGCTGAAGTTGCAGAATAATAAGCTTTTCCATAACCACCTGTTGCAATTATTGTACTATGAGCTCTAAATCTGTGAATTGTTCCATCATTTAAATTCCAAGCAATAAGACCTTTGCATTCACCATCTTTCATTAATAAATCTAGAGCGAAGTATTCAATAAAAAATTCAGTGTTATGTTTTAAAGCCTGTCCATAAAGGGTATGAAGTATTGCATGTCCAGTTCTATCTGCGGCTGCGCATGTTCTTTGAACAATTCCATTACCATAATTTTTTGTCATTCCACCAAAAGGTCTTTGGTAAATTTTACCATCATCAGTTCTGCTAAATGGAACTCCATATTTTTCTAATTCTATAACAGCTGCTGGAGCTTCCTTACAAAGATACTCGATACTATCTTGGTCACCTAACCAGTCAGCCCCTTTGACAGTATCATACATATGCCAACGCCAATCATCTTCCCCCATATTCCCTAAAGATGCAGAAATTCCTCCTTGAGCAGCAGAGGTATGACTTCTTGTTGGAAATACTTTTGAAATACATGCTGTCTTTAAACCAGCTTCACTTAAACCAACAGCAGCTCTTAAGCCTGAGCCTCCCGCACCAAGTACGATAACATCATATTCATGGTCTATTATTTTATATAAGCTCATTAGTTTAAATTAAATATTACAATTATTGTGATCAATGGAACTACTATAGCAAAAATATTGAGTACTTTGTTTGCGACATTTTTGATTTTTTCATCATGTATATAGTCTTCAAATACCTCACTAATACTTAAAGCTGAAAAAAAATAGGCAAAAACTAACAACAAAGAAACTAAAATTTTAGATGGCTGATTTGAAAAAAAATTAACAATATCAACATAATCTTTATTGAAAACTGAAACTAAATTTAAAATAAACCATGTCATCAATGGTATCAACACCACAGAGCTTACTCTCATCAATAGCCATTTTTTAGTCACGTTATTCATGCTAAATAAATTGCTTTCCAATTAAATAAATTAAAATTGTTAAAAAAAATGAACCAATGATCACGATTAATCCTGTTATCTTTGATATTTTTAATTCAAACCCATATCCTAGGTCCATAATTAAATGTCTTATTTCACTTAATATCTGGAAACTAAATGACCATGTTAAACCTAAAATTACGAATTTTCCTAAAATAGAATTTAAAAATACCTTAGTAAACTCATAACTATTTTCACCTAGTAGTAAGGATGCAATCCAAAAACAAATTATTGTTATGGCAGCTATATTTATTATTCCTGTAATTCTATGTGAAATAGATACTAAAGAAGATATGTGCCATCTGTAGATCTGAATATGTGGTGATAAAGGATTATTATTTTCCATTAAGATTATTTTTAATTAAAGTTTCTGCAATTTCAACAGCATTCAATGCCGCTCCTCTAAGTAAATTATCAGAAACAATCCATAGGTTTAATGAATTCTTGTTGGTTTTATCTTCTCTTATTCTTGAAATATAAGTTTCGTCTCTACCTTCTGCTTCAATTGGAGTGCTATATCCTCCATCTTCTCTTTTATCATAAACTTTACAGCCCTCTGCTTTACTAAGAGTGTCTCTAACTTTTTCTAAAGAAAATGATTTTTCAAATTGAATATTTACTGACTCCGCATGAGAAACTATAACTGGAACTCTTACACATGTTGCTGTTAATTCTATTTTGTCACCAAGAATTTTTTTAGTTTCATTGGTCATTTTTAATTCTTCTTTAGTGTAACCATCATCTGCAAAAACATCGATGTGAGGAATCACATTAAAAGCAATTTGTTTAGTAAAATTTCTAGGTTTAATTTGTTTATTTTCTAGGGATGATTTAGTTTGTTCTATTAATTCATCCATAGGGACTTTGCCACCACCTGAAACAGACTGATATGTCGAAACAACTATTCGTACAATATTGAATAAGTCATGTAACGGTTTAAGAGCAATTACTAACTGAGCTGTTGAGCAATTAGGGTTAGCAATTATATTTTTTTTCATATTCTTAATTGCTTCTGGATTTACCTGTGGAACAATTAATGGCACATCAGGATCCATTCTAAAAAAACTAGAATTATCTATAACTATGGAGTGCTTTGCTGCTTTTAAAGCATATTGTTCTGAAATTTTTCCACCTGCTGCAAAGAAAGTAATTTTAATTTTTGAAAAATCAAATGTTTCAAGGTTAAAAACCTCATGTTCTTTGCCACTAAAATTTATTTTTTGACCAGCACTTCTTGGTGAAGCAACTAAAAATAGTTCTTTTATAGGAAGTTTTTTTCTCTCTAAAACTTCGAGAATTTTTCTTCCAACATTACCTGTGGCTCCTACAATTGCTATATTCATGATGTTATTAGGCTTTTATACTAGATGAAGGGTAAATCGCAAACTTTTCCAGGAAAAGTGTTGTCATTTATTTGAATTTTAAAGGTTTGAGATACTTCCCAGTAGGACCTCTGGATCATTGCTATTCCAATAACCATTTGAAAATGAGGCGAATAACAAGCTGATCTTAATTCACCAATTATATTATTTTTCTCATCATATAAATTTTTTGATCCTGTGAGACTAATTTCTTTTATATCAATTTTAATACCCATTAACTTCTTTTGGGCTCCTTTTGATTTAACTTCTTTTAATTTATCTTTTCCTAAAAAATTTATATCACTATCCAAACTAACATATTGATCAAAACCACATTCAAATGGATTATCACTGTTATCAAAATCATTTCCATAAGATAGTAACGCACTCTCAATTCTCTCTATTAAGTTTGGACACCCAGGTCCTACATTAAATTCTTTTCCAACTTCAAAAAGATAGTCATATAATTTTTGTCCTGACTCTGTATTTTGAACATAAACTTCATATCCACCTTGCTTAGACCATCCTGACCTTGCTATAAGATGCTTTGTTCCTTCAAAATCAAAATAATCAAATCCAAAAAATTTTAGTTCAGTAATTTTTTTTCCAAAAACTTTTTCCATTAATGCAAATGATTTCGGACCCTGTATTGCCATTATATCCACCACTGGTTCTTTAATTTTAACATCAAATTTATGTCCAGATGCTAAACCTTTGGCAAAAAAGATTACATCCGAGTCTGCTATTGATAGCCACCATCTATTTTCATCCAGCTTTAGAACAACTGGATCATTAACTAAATTTCCATTTTCATCTATTATTGGACAATAATAACATCTCCCAATTTTAGATTTTGATAAATCTCTACATGTCATCAATTGTACTAATTCTGCAGAGTCTTTTCCTGATATTTCTACTTGTCTTTCTGCAGCAACATCCCATACTTGAACGTGCTCTTTTAAATGTTTGTAGCTATCCTCTATTGATCCAAATGCAGCAGGTAACAGCATATGATTATAAATTGTGTATGCTGTAACCCCTTGTTTCTCTATTCTTGAGGTATAAGGAGTACTTCTTAATCTTCTAGATTTTGCTATTGAAAAGTTTTTCATTTTTTTAAAAATTCAGAGATCTTTTCTCTCATTTCAAAAGCTTTTTCAAACATAATCATATGTCCACATTCTTTTATTATATAAGTTTTTGAATTAGGAATAAGTTCAGCAAATTTCTTGCCTTTTTCAAGGTTAACCATCTTATCTAGTTCACCAAAAATAAATAATGTGGGACACTTGATTGATTTTAAAGCCTCAGATCCGTTTTTATAATTATTACAAGCTATAAGATCAATGGCTAAAACCTCCCTAATATCTCTTGGAGAATTAATAATTTTTTCTACAGGATTACCTCCAATAAACTTTTTAGAGTTTTCATAGCTCCATTTCATCATTAATTTAACTGCTTTATCATCTCCACTCTCAGCAAGATCTATTAAATCTTGATTAACGGGCATTCTATAAGAACCACCAACAAATATTAAATTTTTAACTCTTTTTGAATATCTTGAATAATATTCCAATGCTTCCAAACACCCTTGGGAATGACCTATTATTGTTAATTCAGAAACATTAAGTTCTTTAAAAACTTTTTCTAACCAATCTGAAATTTCTTCTATCGATTTTAAACAATCACCCTCAGAATTTCCATGACCAGGTAAATCAATTGCTAAAACATTATAATTTTGATTTGATAAATACTGCTCTGTTAAAGACCAAACAATATGTGAAAGACCACTTCCATGAAGTAAAACTATTGTGACTTTTTTTTTATCAATACCTTGGCCTGAATCCGATACAAAGACATTCTTATTGTCTACCTGAAAGATCAACTTAATTCCTTAACTTTTTTTCTTAGTTCAAATTTTTGAATTTTTCCTGTTGAAGTTTTTGGTAAATCACAAAAAATAACACTTTTAGGGATTTTGAATCCAGCCAATGTTTCTCTACAAAAATCTATTATTTCTTTTTCAGTTGCTGGCTTATCTTTAATCAATTCAACAAAAGCACAAGGAGTTTCTCCCCATTTCTCATCAGGCTTAGCAACTACAGCTGCTAAAGAAACTGAAGGGTGTTTTGCAATTGCATTTTCAATTTCTATTGAAGAAATATTTTCTCCTCCAGAAATAATAATATCTTTAGATCTATCTTGAATTTTAATATATCCGTCAGGATGGGTTACAGCTAAATCTCCTGAATGAAACCATCCACCTGCCATTGACCTATCTGTTGCTTCTTTATCTTTGTAGTAACCCTTCATTACGATATTTCCTCTGATCATAATTTCACCCATAGTCTTTCCATCTTTGGGCACTGGCTTCATTGTTTCTGGATCCATTACAATAGCACCCTCTGTGTTTGGGTACCTTACACCTTGCCTTGCTTTGATTTCATTCTTTTTATCTTTTTCTAAAGAATTCCAATCTTCATTCCATGCACACTGCAACATATGACCATAAGTTTCAGTTAATCCATAAACGTGCATCACTTCAAAACCAAGTTTTTCCATTTTCTCAAAGATAATACTTGGTGGCGGTGCACCTGCGGTTAAAACATTTACTTTTCTTTTTAGGACTTTTTGATCTTCTTTTGGAGCATTAACAATCATATTTAATACTATTGGGGCTCCACCGAAATGAGTTACTTCATATTTATCAATTAATTCAAACATCTTTTTTACATCGATGCTTCTTAAACAAATTACTCTTGCATGTAACATTGTTAGTGTCCAAGGGTAGCACCAACCATTACAATGGAACATTGGTACAACACATAAAAAATTTAGCTTGTTAGACATATTCCAAGCTGTGGCACTGCCTGTTGACATCAAATATGAGCCTCTGTGATGATAAACTACTCCTTTTGGGCTTCCAGTAGTTCCAGACGTGTAACTTAATGAAATCGCTTCCCATTCATCTTTTGGTTTTTTCCATTCGTAATTTTCATCACCTGTATTTAAAAAACTTTCATATTCAAGTTCTCCTATTTTCTTAAAAGAACTTGTATCTATGTCTTGGTCGTCAATATCAATAATTGTAATTTTATTTTTAACATTCTTTAAAGCCTTTTCAATTACATCGTGAAATTGTCTATCTACAATTAAAACCTTTGCATCACTATGCTGTAAAATATAACTTACTGTATTAGGGTCTAGTCTTGTATTGATTGCATTAATGACTGCTCCCACCATTGGTATTGAATAATGGGCTTCAAAAATTTCTGGTGTATTGAAAGCCATTATAGAAACTGTATCTCCAGTTTTCACCCCCAATTTATCTAGTGCGCTAGCAAACTTAACACATCTTTTATAAACCTCTCCCCAGGTATAAGACCTACTTTCATAAACTAAGGCTTCATAATTTGGATATATATCTTTAGTTCTTTCTAAAAATGTTAAAGGAGAAAGAGGAACATAATTAGCCTCATTTTTATCTAAATTTGTATTGTAATGACTCATTCTAACTGAATTTAAAATTCATTATATAATCACTTCCCGATGTGGCAGTTTTAAAATGACTTTCGGCTCTTGGTAAAACTCTTTTAAAATAAAAATTTGCTGTTTGAATTTTATCCTCATAAAAGTCTTTGTTTTGTTCATAATCTTTAAAACTTACCTCTAAAACTTTTATCCACGCATGTGCTATAGACACAAACCCCAATGCTTTTAAATAGTCATTGCATGCTGCACTTGCATCATCTTTTGAGTTTTGAACTTTTTCTTTAATCCAATCAGTAAAGGTAGATAAGATCTCTAGATGTATTTTTAGTTCTTTTATGAAAGGTTTTAATTTTTCATTTTCAATACTGCAATCATTTTTGATTAATTCCAAATACTTATCAATTATATCACCATTTTTATTTACCAACTTTCTAAAAACTAAATCTGCTGCTTGAATTGAATTTGTTCCTTCATAAATTGGGGTGATTCTATTATCCCTATATAGTTGTTCTATTCCTTGGTCTTTTGTATACCCATAACCACCATGAACCTGCATAGCATCACTTGTTATTTCCATTCCCATATCACTAAACATCGTTTTAACCACTGGTGTCATTAACGACACAAGATCTGACGCTTCCTGCTTTATTTTTTCGTCTGGATGATAAAGACTAACTTCTGTATGTTGAGATAACCAAAAACATAAAGCTCTTTCACCTTCAATAATAGATTTCATATTAAGTAAAGATTTTCTAATATCAGCATGCTCAATAATAAAATCTGCTCCATTAGTTGATTTTGTATTATTTGTTTTTCCTTGTTTCCTTTCTTTCGCGTAACTTAAAGAGTTTTGATAGGCTATTTCAGAAATTCCTAAGCCCTGAATTCCTACAACAATTCTCTCTAAATTCATCATGGTAAACATTGCATTTAATCCTTTATTCTTTAATCCAATCATATAACCAGTTGCATCATCAAAGTTTAATACACATGTGGCAGAACCTTTAATTCCCATTTTGCTTTCTATAGAGCCTGTAGAAACTCCATTTCTTGCACCAATAGATCCATCTTCATTTACCACAAACTTGGGTACTAAAAATAAGCTTATTCCTTTTGTTCCTGCTGGAGAGTCAGCTACTCTTGCAATAACTAAATGGATAATATTCTCTGTTAAGTCTTGATCACCTGAAGTAATGAAAATTTTCTGCCCACTTAATTTAAAAGTTCCATCAGATTGCTCAATAGCCTTAGTTTTTAAAAGTCCTAAATCAGTTCCACAAACTGGTTCAGTAAGGCACATCGTACCACTCCATTTTCCTTCAACCATTTTTGGAAGATATTTTTCTTTTATTTCATCTGTAGCATGATGAGAAATACAATTATATGCACCAATACTTAACTCACTATAAAGTTTAAATGACAAACTTGCAGATGATAACATTTCGTCAAAAAAAGCACTTACAGTTTTTGGCATTCCTTGTCCTCCATATTTTGGATCACAAGAAAGTGAAGTCCAGCCATCTTCTATATATTTAGAATAAGCTTCTTTATAGCCAGGCGGCGTTCTAACCACACCATTCTCTAGAACTGTTGGGTTCTCATCACCTGATTTTGCTAATGGTAATATTAAGTTTTGGTTAATCTTAGCTGCTTCTTCTAAAATATCTTTTACTAATTCTGAATTAACTTCTTTATACTTTTCAAGATCATTATAATTTTTATTATTTCTTAATTTATCAAAAAGAAACATCATGTCTTCCACTGGTGCAGTATAATTTGGCATTCCAGAACTTTAGAATAATTTTTTAATTATTGCAATTTTGAAATTATCGCATCACCCATAGCTGATGTTGATACTTCTTTTTTTCCCTCAGATATAATGTCTTTTGTTCTAAGACCATCATTTAAGACATCTTGCACAGCTTTTTCTAAAGCATCAGCTTCACTATCTAAATCCAATGAGTATCTTAAAGCCATTGCAAAACTTAAAATCGAGGCTATTGGGTTTGCAATTTCTTTTCCAGCAATATCTGGTGCTGAACCATGAATAGGCTCATACATAGCTCTCATTTCTCCATCTTTATTTTTTGCACCTAAAGAAGCTGATGGTAATAGACCTAGAGACCCCGTTAACATTGAGGCTTGGTCGGAAAGCATGTCTCCAAATAAATTGTCAGTAACAATTACATCAAATTGCTTTGGGTTTTTCAATAATTGCATTGCACAATTATCAGCAAGCATATGACTTAATTCTACATCTTTATATTCTTTGTCGTGTAGTTCTTGAACTTCTTCTTTCCAAAGTTGTCCGGCTTCCATTACATTCGACTTTTCACATGAGGTAACCTTATTTGATCTCTTTCTTGCTAGATCAAAAGCTACTTTTGCTACTCTAACTATTTCACTAGTTGTATATGAGTGGGTATTAATCCCTTTTCTTTCACCATTTTCTATTGGCTTAATTCCTCTTGGCTCACCAAAATAAATTCCACCTGTTAATTCTCTAACTATCATAATGTCTAATCCAGATACAATTTCTGGTTTTAGGGTTGAGGCATCAACTAATTGCTCAAAACAAATTGCAGGTCTTAAATTTGCAAATAGTTTTAATTCTTTTCTTAATTTCAATAAGGCTCTTTCTGGTTTTTTTGAAAAATCTAAGTTATCCCATTTTGGTCCACCAACTGCACCCAGCATAACAAATTCACTTTCTAAAGCTTTGTAAAAAACTTCATCTGTAATTGGTGTTCCATGTTTATCATAAGAACAACCACCAGCTAAATCTTGATCAATTTCAAAATCTAGAGATTTATTTGAATTCAACCATAAAATAACTTTTTTAACTTCTTGAATAACTTCAGGTCCAATACCATCCCCAGGTAGAAGTAAAATTTTTCTTTTTTTAATTTTTATCATTAAATATCCATGGTTTACTATTTTTTAAGTTTTCTTCAAAGGTTGTGATTTTTTCTTTTTTAGCTAATGACAGCGCAATATCATCAAGCCCTTCTAATAAACATTTTTTCTTAAAAGGATCAATGTCAAACTTGATTTCACTATTTCCAAAAATTATCTTTTCTTCATTTAGGTCTATTGAAATTTCTTCTTTTCTTTTTGAATATTCTGATAATTCTTTTATTTTTTCTTCTGGTAAAGTAATTGGTAAAATTCCATTTTTGAAACAGTTACTGTAAAAAATATCAGCATAACTAGAGCTTATCACACATGTAATTCCAAAATCTAAAAGTGCCCATGGCGCATGCTCTCTTGATGAACCGCAGCCAAAGTTTTTTCCTGCAATTAAGATTTTTGATTGATTGTGAGGTTCTTGATTTAGAATAAAATCTTTTATTTCATTTCCATTATCATCATACCTCATTTCAAAAAATAAGTTTTTTCCTAACCCTGTTCTTTTAATTGTTTTAAGAAATTGTTTTGGAATAATCATATCCGTATCAATATTTACTATTGGTAAATATACTGGGATACTTGTAAGTGAGTTGAATTTTTGCATTTTAGTTTTGATACTTTCTAACATCATCTAAGTTTCCAGAAATTGCAGCTGCTGCTGCCATTCCAGGACTGACTAAATGTGTTCTTCCACCTCTACCCTGTCTTCCTTCAAAATTTCTGTTTGAAGTTGAAGCACATCTTTCTCCTTGTTTTAATTTATCTGCATTCATTGCAAGACACATTGAGCAACCGGGCTCTCTCCATTCAAAACCTGAAGCTATAAATATTTTATCTAGGCCTTCCTGCTCTGCCTGCTCTTTAACTAAGCCTGAGCCTGGAACAACCATTGCATGAACATGGGATGCTTTCTTTTTATCTTTTAATATTTTCGCAGCTTCCCTTAAATCTTCAATTCTTCCATTCGTACAACTTCCTATAAAAACCTTATCAATCTTAATGTCTGTAGCTAGTGTATCGGCCTCTAAACCCATGTAATTTAATGACCTTTCTAAAGAGTTCCTTTTGTCTTCATCTTGTTCATTTTTAGGATTTGGAACTTTGCCATCTATAGTGATTACATCTTGTGGAGAAGTTCCCCAGGTAATCATAGGTAAAATGTCTTCTGCTACTAAATCTATTTCTTTATCAAATTTAGCTCCATCATCAGTTTTTAAACTTTCCCAATATTTCATAGCCTTATCCCAATTTTCATTTTTTGGAGACATCGGTTTACCTTTTAAATATTCAAATATTTTTTCATCTGGAGCAATTAATCCTGCTCTTGCTCCTCCCTCAATAGTCATATTACAAATTGTCATTCGTTGTTCTACACTTAAAGATGAAATTAGACTGCCAGCATACTCAATAACCGATCCTGTTCCTCCTGCAGTTCCAATGTTTCCTATAATTTGTAAAATTACATCTTTAGAGGTAACACCAATTGGAAGTTTTCCATTAACATTAATTCTAAAATTCTTTGCTTTTTTTTGAACCAATGTTTGTGTTGCTAAGACATGTTCCACTTCGGAAGTACCAATTCCAAATGCCAAAGCACCAAATGCGCCATGTGTTGCTGTGTGACTGTCTCCACAAACAATTACTGTTCCAGGTTGTGTAAAACCTTGTTCTGGACCAATGATATGAACAATTCCTTGTCTCTTGTCATTCATTCCTAAATACTGAATTCCAAATTCTTTACAATTACTTTCTAAAGTGTCTACTTGAATTTTAGATTCCACATCTGCTATTCCTTTAGATCTATCAGTAGTTGGAACATTATGATCTGCAACTGCTAGAGTTAAGCCGGGTTGTCTAACTTTTCTATTAGAGTTTCTTAATCCTTCAAAAGCTTGTGGACTTGTAACTTCATGTACTAAATGTCGATCAACGAATAATAATGCCGTACCATCATCTTGCTGATCTACTAAGTGATCGTTCCAAATTTTATCGTAAAGAGTTAAAGGCATTGAAAAAAAAATTATTTTTTTTCTTCTAATTTTCCTGTTTTAGGTTCTACTTGAACTTCTGGTTGTTTTTCAGGCTCTGCTTGAGCCTCTGTTTGTTTTTCTACTGCTACTGGTGCTAAAGTTTCTTCAGCCACCATTTCTGGTTTAACATCAACTTCAATACCAATTTTTTTTCTAATCCTTTCAGCAATTCTAGCTGATTTACCCGTTCTATCTCTTAAGTAATATAATTTTGCTCTTCTAACTTTACCATGACGGATAACTGTAATTGTATCTATAACCGTACCATACAGTGGAAATGTTCTCTCAACACCTTCACCAAATGAAATTTTTCTAACTGTAAATGAAGAGTTTAAATCTCTATTTTTTCTAGCAATACATACACCTTCAAAATATTGAATTCTGTCTTTTTTACCTTCTGTAATTCTAACACCAACTTTTACTATATCTCCTGGAAAAAAATCTGGAATTTTCTTCTCAGCTAGTATTTTTTTAACGTTATGTTGATTTATTTCTTCAATTGTTTTCATAGTAGTATTTATTAAGTTAGTTTTTCTTATATTTTTCCCACAAATCTGGTCTTCGGACGCGTGTTATAGCCTCTGATTGTGATAAACGCCAGTCTTTAATTTTGTTGTGATCTCCTGATAATAACACTTCTGGAACACTTTTTTCCTCCCAAATTTGGGGTTTTGTGTATTGAGGATACTCCAAAAGTCCATTCTCAAAACTCTCATCAGTCTTTGAATGTTCATTTCCTAAAATACCTGGAAGCAACCTAAGAACACTATCCAACACAACAAATGCTGCGGTTTCACCTCCAGATAAAATAAAATCTCCTATGCTAAGTTCTTCTATATTCCTTGTAGATAATAATCTTTCATCAACACCTTCAAAATGACCACAAATTAAACTAATAGATTTTTCTTTAGATAGTTCTAGTGCTAATTTCTGATCAAGCTTTTTTCCTTTTGGTGATAAATAAAAAATTCTTTCACCTTCTTTTTTATTTTTATCAAGAGATTTTGCTAAAATGTCAGCTTTCAATAACATTCCAGATCCACCTCCAAAAGGAGTATCATCTACTGTTTTGTGTTTATCCTCAGCGGCCTCTCTAATATTTACAACTTTTAAATCCCAAATTTTATTTGTTAAAGCTTTTCCATATAGCCCTTTATTTAGAGGGCCAGGAAAAAAATCAGGATAAAGTGTGAATATTTGAGCTTGCCACATGAATCCAACTATTTAGCTTCTGCTTTAGGAGCTTCTGCTGCTGGAGCTGCTTCTGCTTTAGGAGCTTCTGCTGCTGGAGCTGCTTCTGCTTTAGGAGCTTCTGCTGCTGGAGCTGCTTCTGCTTTAGGAGCTTCTGCTGCTGGAGCTGCTTCTGCTTTAGGAGCTTCTGCTTTAGCTGCTTCTGCTTTAGGAGCTTCTGCTTTAGCTGCTTCTGCTTTAGGAGCTTCTGCTGCTGGAGCTGCTTCGTCTCCTTCTTTTTTTCTTTCTTTTTTAGGAATAGCTTTATTTGGATTACTACCGTTTGCAGGCATTTCTATAATACCATTTTCACCTAAAATTCTTGCAACTCTAGTAGTTGGTTGAGCACCTTGACCTAACCAATATTTAATTCTTTCTGCTTCTAGTCCTACTCTTTCTTTTTTATCTTTTGGTAAAAGAGGATTAAAAAATCCTACCTTCTCAATAAATCTTCCGTCTCTTGCACGACGACTGTCGGCTATAACTACTTTGTATACTGGTCTTTTCTTTGTTCCACCTCTTGATAGTCTTATTTTTATCATTTTTTTTCCTTTTTTATTTAAGTTGATTTAGTAGCTCTGGAGGTATTCCTTTATCAGACATACCCTTCAGGTTTCCTTTTGACATCTTCTTCATCATTTCAGACATCATTTTAAATTGCTTAAGCAATTTATTGATAGTGGCCGCATCTGTTCCAGAGCCATTAGCAATTCTTTTTTTCCTAGAACCATCAATGATTTTAGGATTTCCTCTTTCTTTTTTTGTCATAGATAAAATGATTGCTTCATTTTTAGTAATAACACTTTCGTCAATTCCCGAAGCATCCATTTGTGATTTCATTTTAGAAACACCTGGCATAAACGACATAATTCCTTCTATGCCTCCCATTTTTTTCATTTGTCTAAGCTGTGTTAAATAATCTTCCATAGAGAATTGTCCTTTTTTTAAATTCTCTTCTGCTTTTTTTATATTCTCTTCACCAAGATCTTCTGCAGCTTTTTCGACAAGAGAAACGATGTCTCCCATACCTAATATTCTATTGGCTATTCTATCTGGGTGAAAAACCTCTAAATTTTCTATTTTTTCTCCTACTCCTAAAAATTTAATTGGCACTTGAGAAACATATTTCATACTAAGGGCCGCACCACCCCTTGCATCACCATCAGCTCTTGTTAAAATAATACCTGTCACATTGACAGTATTCTTAAATTCTTTTGCAACTTCTGCAGCAACCTGCCCTGTTAAAGAATCCGCAACTAAAAATACTTCCGTTGGTTTAATTATACTTTCTATTTGTTTAATCTCACTCATCATCTGAAGGTCTATTTGTGTTCTGCCTGCTGTATCAAATAATATAATCTCTGCACCATTTAGGTTTGCAGCGCTAACTGCTCTTCTACAAATATCTGCTGGTGGCTGCCCTTCAATAATAGGTAGTGTTAAAATATCATTTTGCTCTCCTAATGATCTTAATTGTTCTTGTGCAGCTGGCCTATACACATCAAGACTGACCATCATTATTTTTTTCTTTTTATTTTTTTCTAAATATTTGGCTAATTTTGCTGTTGTTGTAGTTTTACCAGAACCTTGAAGACCTACCAGCATCATTGGAACTGGTGGAACTGCATTTAAATTAATATCTGTGTTGCTTTCACCTAAAAGGCTTACTAGTTCATCATAAACAATTTTAACAACCATATCTCCTGGAGAGGTTGATCTAATTATTTCTTGACCCATAATCTTTGGTTTAACTTTTTCTATAAAATCTTTAGTTACATCTAGAGACACATCAGCTTCTAATAAAGCCTGTCTAATACCTCTTAGGCCTTCATCTACTTGATTCTCATCAAGTGAAGCAGATTTTTTTAAAGAAGAAAAAATTTCTTCGAATTTATTTGTTAAGTTTTCAAACATATTTATTACGCACAGCAGTTTTGCACTAGTGGGCGAAAATCGCTGACTAGTGTTGATCTCTTTGTTTCCAAAGACACCACAAATTTAACGTTTTTGTGGAAACGAAGACAACCTATAATAGAGGTTCAAAAAGTCAATAAATAAGTTAAATATCTACATATGAATATTAAAGCATTTAAAATGGATGGTTTGGGCAATGATTTTGTAATTATCGATCAAAGAAGCCAGGATTTCAATTTAAATAAAGATCAAATAATTAAAGTATGTGATCGTAGTTTCATTGGATGTGATCAACTTATTCTAATTAAGAAAAATAAAGAAATAGATGCAGATTTAGAATTCTATAACTCAGATGGAAGTGTATCTGGTGCTTGTGGAAATGGCACTAGATGTGTGGCAGATCTTCTATCAAAAGAAAGTGGTAAAAAAGAAATAACGCTCTTAACAGCTTCTGGCTCTCTTAAATCAAAAATTTTAGGAAATAATTTAGTTGAGACTGAAATAGGTGTACCAAAAGTTAATTGGCAAGAGATTCCTTTAAGTAAGCAGCTAGATACACAAGACTTAAAAGTTGAAATTGTGGACAGAAATAACACCAAACATATTGGTGGAACAGCAATAAATGTAGGCAATCCACACATAATTTTTTTTGTAGACGATATTGAAGCATTTGACTTACAAACTATTGGTCCAAAAATAGAAAATTATCCACTATTTCCAGAAAAATGTAATGTGACCTTGGCAAAAGTTATGAATAAAAATTTAATAAAAGTAAAAGTTTGGGAAAGAGGAGCTGGACTTACCAAGGCTTGTGGTACTGCAGCTTGTGCAACTGCTGTTGCAGCTAATATTAATAATCTGGTAGAAAAAACTACAGATATAGAATTTGCATTAGGTAATTTAACAATTTCTATTGATGAAAGAAATAGCATTCATATGAAAGGACCTGTGTCTGATATCAAAAATATCGACATTAAATTATAATGGGAATTTTTGATAAATTTAAAATTGGTTTTAAAAAAAGCGCTTCTGCATTTACGTCTGGTTTAAAAAATATAATTGTAAAAAAAGAGATAGATGACAAAACATTAGATCAAATTGAAGAATATTTGATTCAATCAGATGTTGGTCTTGTTGCAGCTGAAGAAATTAAAAAGATTATTGCTCAAGAAAAAATTGACCCAAAAAAAGATATTATGAATGAGGTAAATGTAATTCTTAGAAACTATATAATCACTTTAATGAAACCTTTGGAAAATGAAAATTTTTTTAATAAAAAAGAAAAGCTCAACGCAGTCCTAGTATCAGGAGTTAATGGGGTTGGAAAAACAACAACTATTGGAAAAGTTGGTAAAATTTTAAAATCTAATGGTAACAAAGTTATGTTTTCTGCCTGCGATACGTTTAGAGCAGCTGCTATAGAACAATTAGAAAGTTGGGCTGATAAAATTGATGTACAAATTACAAAGTCTACTCAAGGGTCAGACCCCGCATCAGTTGCCTACAAGGCAATAGAAGAAGCATTAAAGGGTGATTTTAATCATGTTTTGATCGATACAGCAGGGAGATTACAAAATAAAAAAAATTTAATGGAAGAATACAAAAAAATTGCCCATGTAACTAAAAAAATAGATCCAGATGCTCCTCACGATGTAATCCTGGTGCTTGACGCAACCTCTGGCCAAAATGTTATCAGTCAAGTTGAAGAGTTTAATAAAATTATACCTCTTACTGGTTTGATAATGACAAAATTAGATGGTACCGCAAAAGGAGGAATTTTATTGGCACTCGCTAAAAAATATAAGCTTCCAATAATTGCTCTTGGACTTGGTGAAAAAGAAGATGATTTACAAATTTTTAATGCAGAAAAATTTGCTGAAGCATTTACTCAAATTAATTAATCAGATTATTAGAGATTAAAGGCTTGTAGTAACTACATTTATAATTTTCTTTAAGATTTGAATGTCCACAATTTTTTGCAATTGATGAAATTATAAAATCAAACTTACCATTTGATGGATATGAATTTAATTTTTTATTAGCAATATCAAATTTAAAATTTTTTTGTATATTTTTAATTGCGCTAATCATTACTAAAGTATTATTATCTTTTAATAGATAATAGGCAAAGTCTTCTGGGAAAACTGGATAATCATAACCTTCTAAAAGGAATTTTGCCTGTGATGGAAACCATTCATATGAAATTAATGGTGATGAAACTTTTGTTTTATAATTGTAGATATATAAGTCTTGAGGAAAATCTGTAACATAATTGTAATCTTCACCTCTTGCTAGAACAGCTTTATCTCTAGTTTTAAAAAAAAGAGCAAAACTTTTATTGTGCGAGTTCATCTGACCTATGTGGAAAAGAGTATTTGCTGAAGATTCTGTATTTTCTGCAATTACGGAACTTGAAATAAAGATTAAGTAAAATAATGTTATAATAAATTTTTTCACTACCTAATTATAGAAATGAAATTTGTAAATTATTTGGTCAGATTGTGGCTTAATTTAAACTCTTCAAATATTCTTTCAAAACTAAAATCATTTTTTCATTATATTCCATCATGTGATTGTCTTTTTCAGAAAAATAAGAATATTTTGGCTCATTAGCAAGCTTGTACATCTTTTTACCCATCCAAAATGGCACTATTTTATCTTCTTCTCCATGCATAATCAGAATTGGGGACTTAAGATTTTTAATTTTTTTATCACTTTCGTATTTATCTTTAAGTAAAAATCTAATTGGAAAATATGGATACACATTTTTTGCTGCATCAACCATAGATGTAAATGGAGATTCTAGTATAACGCCTGCAAATTTATGGTTTTGAGCAATATGAGTTGCAATCCCAGTACCTAAAGACTCACCATACAGAACGATGTCATTATCTTTAAGGCCTTTTCTTTTTAACCAATTAATTGCACTTTCACCATCTTCATATAGACCTTTTTCTGATGGTTTGCCTAAGTTTCCACTAAATCCTCTCCAAGAAATTATTAGGAAATTTATATTCATGTCTTTAAAATGATTAATTTTATGTATTCTATTTTCTAATGTTCCTGCATTGCCATGGAAGAAAACTATAGTTTTAAAATTGCTAAGATCTTTTTCATGAAACCATCCAAGTAATTTAAAATTATCACTCGTCTTAATTTTTACTTTTTCTATTTTAACTTTTAATTCGTCACCAAAGTAATTATTTTCTTTTGGCTCATATAATAAGTTTCGTTGAAATATAAATATAATAAAAAGTAAAGAAAAGTATGCTATCGGTATAATTAAAATTATTTTCAATAAATACTCTTTAATTTTTTTTTTCATATTTACTTTTTTTTTTAACTAAATAAACTCCACCAAAAACTAAGATAGTTCCTAAATAATGATAATACTCTAACTGCTCATTAAAAAATAAATAACCATAAATAGCACTGTAGACAGTAAAAATATATAAAGTGAAACCAGTAATTGATGCTCCAAGACTTTTCTGGGCCATTGTATATAACGTGAAAGCTATAATTCCTGGTGAGATAGCTGCAAATAAAACCCACATAAAAAAGTCTGAATTAAAAACAGTTCTTACAAAGAAAGTCTCTTCTATTAAATAAAATGGAAGCAAACTCACTACACCGAAAAAAGCAATCAAAGTAAATCTATCAAAAATTTTTAAATTAGTTTTCCAGTAAAATAAGTAAATAGAGTAGAGAGCCCACCCAATAGAAGAAGCTAGCATCCATAAATCACCAATTGTAAATTTTAGGCTAATTAACAGAGATAAATCACCTTTAATAATGATAGCAAAAACACCTATTAAACAAGAAGCCAGACCAACAATTCTAAGAAAATTTATTTTTTCTTTAAAAAAAATGCAAGAGATTAGAATTATAAATATTGGAGATGATGAATAAATAATTCCCATATTAGTAACAGTCGTCGTTTGTCCTGCTAAAAATGGAAAAGCTCCACAAACACCACACCCCATTGATCCAATAAAAAATATTCTTTTGTATTCTTTTTTTACAAATTTAAAATTTTTTTTTAATGAGACAAAAGTAAAAGGGAGCAACATTAAGAAGACAGCTGCCCACCTCCAAAAAGCTAAAGAAATTGGTGGTACATACTCAACTCCTCCTCTTGCAACTATCAAATTGCTAGCCATAAAAATTGGTTGGATAAATAATAATAGAAAAGGTAAATAATTATTTTTAGAATTATTCACTACAAGTAGAAAATTAGTTTTTGTCGAAAAAGGCTTCGTAGACCATCATAAAAATTGCAATACCCATCAAAATAAATACTGGCAATACATCCCAAAAACCTATCATTGATGATCTTGTCAATGTGGTCGCTAAACCGATAAGAAAAATTGCAGCAAGAAAAGTACCTAGAAATTTTGTTATATTATTTAGCATATTTTTTACAATTTTTTTCTAACCAATTGGCTACACCTAAAAATCTTAAATCATCTAGCTTGTCTCCAATTAACTGCACTCCTAATGGTAAATTATTAGCACCTGTAAGTAAAGGTAATGAAATAGAAGGTAAACCCATATAAGTCCAAGTAGTGCAGAATTCTGGGCTACCTGTACTCTTTAAACCCTTAGGTGCAACCCCAGTTGTAGATGGGCTTAACACACCATGATAGTCCTCAAACACTTCTTTAAAAGATTCGTAACTTCTTTTCATAAAGTCCATTGCTTCAACATAATCTTTTGCTGAGTATTTTAAACCTCTTTCGATGGCACCAACCATTTCTTTAGAAAGTTTTTTCTTAGATTTTTTGTAATAACCTTGGAAATTATTAGCCATATCTGTTTCATGAATTATTTTATGGTATTTTGGAATATCATCAAAATATGAAGGTGTATCAAATACTTCAATATTTTTTTTGAATGTTTTTATAAAAAACTCAAAAGACTTTTGGGATTCTTTATCTACATTTTTCCAATTTTTAGTTTTGTAAAAGATAAATTTTGGTTCGTATAATGGTCCTTTTTTACAAACTTTTAGCATTTCATCAGATGAATAATGAATAGTTGAACTATCATATAAATCTTTTTTAATTAATGATTTTGTTAATAAGGCAACATCTTCAACAGTTTTTCCAAAAACACCTATGTGATCTAACTTGTCTGACTGTTTTAAAACTCCACTTCGAGAGATTAGTCCATAAGATGGTTTATACCCAACAACCCCACAATAAGAAGCAGGTCTAATAATTGATCCATTGGTTTGTGAACCAATTGATAGTGGTGCCATATGAGCTGCAACTGCAGCTGCAGAACCACTTGAAGATCCACCAGGTGTTCTTGAATTATCGTGAGGGTTAGTAGTCTTTCCTGGGTGGAAATATGCAAGTTCTGTAGTTACAGTTTTTCCCATAACTATTGCTCCTGCAATTTTAAGTAAATTAACAACTTCAGAATCTTGAGAACTTGGCATTTTTTTTCTTAATGGAGTTCCACATTCAGTAGGCATTTCAAAAGTACCTATTATATCCTTAACTGCAATGGGTAGTCCATGTAAAGAACCTAGAGGCTTTCCTGATTTTCTGTATTCATCCGCTTCTTCTGCTTTTTCTAAAAGTTTTTTTTTATCAAAATATTCCCAAGCATTGATATCTTTTTCAAATTTTTCAATTCTTTCAATATATTGTGTACAAACTTCTACAGAGGAAATTTGGCCTGTTTTTAAATGTTCTACTAACTTATTAGTTGTAAGAGAAAATATGTTCATAATTTTAAATTACCTAGTTTGCAAATAATGTTTCTGGTAGCCACAAAGCAATACCTGGAAACATATACATAAGGAACATTGCAAATATTACTATGGCCAAGAATGGCATAATTCCTGCAAATATTTCCATCAGCTCAACATTGTTTTTTTGTACACCTTTTAAATAATAGGCGGACATGGCCATGGGTGGTGTCAAAAAAGATGTTTGTAAATTAAGAGCAATCAACATTGCAAAGAAATATGGATTAACATCAAATACCTCAAGTAACGGTAAAAATATTGGTACAAATATAATTAAGATTTCAGTCCATTCTAACGGCCATCCTAAAAGAAAAATTATTATTTGTGTAATAATTAAGAATTGCCAAGTTGTTATTTCTATTGATTTGAAAAAATGCTCAAAAATTTCATGACCACCTAAATAAGAAAAGACTGAAGAGAAAGTCCATGAACCAATAAATAACCACATAATCATTGCTGTGGTTTTTGCTGTTAGAAAAACAGATTCTTTAAAACTTTGCCACTTAAGCGTTTTGTAAAACCAAGATAAGAGTATTGCTCCAAATGCTCCTGCTGCTGCTGCCTCAGCTGGTGTGGCTATACCTGCTAAAATTGTTCCAAGTACTAACATTATTAACCCAAAAAGAGGGACAAAAGAAACTAGTACTTCTTTTAAAATCTCTGCTCTTGGTGGAATGTCCGCTGCATCTGGCTTGGGTGCAATTGATGGATTTATCCAAGCTCTGATTACAACATAAGCTATATATAAACTTGCAAGTAAAAGTCCTGGGAAAATTGCTGCAGCAAATAATCTTAAAGGTGATAATTGCGCAATCACTGAATATACAATTAACATAATACTTGGTGGTATTAAAATACCCAGACACCCCCCAGCACAAATTACTCCTGATGCAAATTTTTTATCATATCCTGCTTTAACCATTGCAGGCCAAGCAAGTAAGCCCATTAAAGTTACAACAGCACCAATAATTCCAGTTGCTGTAGAAAATAAAGTACAAGTTATTAATGCAGCTACTGCCATTGAAGCCGGCAATCTATGAGCTGCAAGTCTTATTGCAAAAAATAATTTTGATACAATTCCAGCTCTTTCAACTAAATACCCCATAAATAAAAAGAGGGGGACTGCAGTGAGGACATTATTATCCATAACTGTGTAGGTATTTTTTACAAATAATGAAAATATTCTATTATCAAAAATATGATCCATTAAAACAGGATCATAATAAGCATAATATCCAAAGCCTATTCCCATTGCCATTAGAGTAAATGCAATTGGAAACCCTAATAGTACTGCAAATAAAAATATCCCCATCATGAAGATAGCTACTTCTGGATTTGTTAAACTAAATAACATCTTTTTGATCCTCGTCTTGGGCTGTTCTCATTAAAATTTGTTCAGTTTCTTCTGCAACAACCATTCTTGCAGGCCAATGTCCCGTTTGAATACAAATGATTGATCTAAAGACCTCAGCAACTCCTTGTATAGTTAAAAATACTCCTGCTGCTGGTATCAAAGATTTAGCCATGTAAATATTAATCTGTGCTGGACTACTCCAGCTAGTTTCTTTTATCTTCCAGGCAAGTGCTGCATATTCAAATCCATAAAATGCTAAAGCTATTACGCCAGGAAAAAAGAAAATAAAATAAAGTATTAAATCAATCCAACCTTGTGTTTTTGGTTTGAATAATCTGTAAATCACATCTCCTCTAACATGAGATTCCGTTGCCAAACAATAAGCACCTGACATCATTAATATTGCACCATACATCTGCATACTAAAGTCAAAATTCCAAAGTGTTGGTTTGTTAAATATATATGCCATTGTTACTTCATAGCAAGTTCCACCCATTAAAATAACAATACACCAAGAAAAAGCCTTCCCTATTGAAGTGCTTAATGTGTCAGCAAATTTTATGTAAGCTCTCATCATGATTTGAATAGAATACCTTAATTTTTTAAAAACTGTACAATAAAAAAGGGGAGCCTAAACCCCCCTCTTTTAAATTATTTAAAAACTAATTAGATTTTAACTTTTCCAATTGGACCAAACTCATTTTCATAAGCTAGTTTGTAATTAGGCTGATTCATCAGCAAGTACTTCATTACTTTCTTAGCATATGCTTTTTGAGAGTCGATTACCTTCTTGAAGAATGCATCTTTTGCAGAGAATTCTCCAACAATTTTATCCCAACCTTTTAACTGTTCAGCTAAAATGGCATCAGATGTTTGGTAAACGTTAACCTTATGTGTATTCATCAACTCAGCTAAACTGTCAGAATATCTAACAAGCGCCTTGAAGTAGTTATCTGTATTCGCAGCATAAGCAGCGTTTTTTAAGATAGCTTGATGAGCAGGTGAAAGGCTTTTTAGTCTCTTAGTGTTCATAGGAATTTCAAACATCTCTTGAGATTGGTGAAAACTTCCTAAGTGATAGTGTTTAGAGACATCTTGCATTCCAAACTGTGAGTTTGATGTTGGGTTGTTAAACTCAGCAGCATCAATCAAACCAGTTTTCATTGCTGGTTGGATTTCACCACCTGGTAATTGTCTTACGACCATTCCCATAGCAGTTAAAACGTTAGTCGCTAGACCAACTGTTCTATACTTCATACCTTTAACATCAGATACTTTAGTTACATTCTTTTTGAACCAACCAAAAGGTTGTGCTGGCATAGGCATATGAAAGAATCCAGTGTAGTTATATCCAACACTAGCTACTGCTTCTTCATATAGTTTTCTTCCACCACCACGTTCCATCCATCCCATAACTTCTTGAGATGACATTCCGTATGAAGGACCAGTTCCAAATAGTGAAGCTGCAGCGTTTTTACCGTACCAATATGCTGTCACCCAGTGACCCATATCAACTATTCCATCACTTACCGCTGCTCCAATTTCTGAAGTTTTAACGATTGAGTTAACAGGTTGAAGATCAATCTTAAGTGATCCACCAGACATGTCACTAACCATGTTACAGTAGTCTTGCGCCATTTCAAAAAAGATGTTTGCACCTGAAGGCCAAGCAGCTTGCATCTTTAATACAGTAGCGTGAGATCCTGCAGTTGCAATATTAGGCATTGCTACAGCTGTTGCTGCTGCTGCACCTGTGACTGCTGCCGCTTTAAAGAACTTACGTCTTGAAGGTGTTGTAGCCTTCAAAGATTTTTTATCTTTAATCATTATTTCTCTCCATTATTATATTAGTTAATTAACTGTACTTATATTACCCACAGTTAGATGTAGCTGTCTACGGAATAGTTAACCCCAAGTTGTGCCAAATAGACCTATTTGTAGATAAAATTTAGTTAAGGACAAAGATGTACACAACCAAAAAGTGTATTAAAGTATTTTATTTTTTTATCACTAGGCTTGCCCACAAACTAAACCAATCTGATTTGAATTTAAGTTTTTGGAAATAATTTGCTTTATTTAGCTTAACAGCACTTAATAAATAAGTTCTATTTTCAATAGTTCTTATTTTTCCTACTCCATTTGAATTGGTTTTGATCTTTTCTTTATAAGTATTATTTTCATCTTTACTAAAAATAGTAATTTGCCAGTTTCCTAATGGCTTATTTTTTTCAAAAAGTTGAAATTCAAAAAAACTATTCTTAAGGTTGTAAGGTGTGCTCAAGGCAATAATTTCAAAATCTAATTTTGATTTTTGAATAAAAAAACCTTTATTTCCATCAGTAATTAATACTTTTGCAAATCTTCTATAATTTTCTGTAGGAATTTTATTTCTATCAAACTTATCTATAGTGCTTTGAAGGCCCTGTTCTTTTACAAAATCTTCGAACTTTTTAACAGAGTCATACTTTAAGAATTCATTATTAGTTTCATAGTTTAAAACATGAAATCCTTGCTCTGTAATTAACATTTGAATTGCTGGAAAATCTCCATCCCTCTGTGATAATTGTGTTACTTTATTTCTACTTTCTAAATATAAGCTTTTTTTATTTGGGCTGTAAAACCCAAAAGGAGAACCCATAAAATCTTGACCAATATTAATATTAGTTTTAAATAATTCCTTGTTATTAAAATTAAAATTAATCGGCTCAAGCCATAACTCGTGCGCATGTACTTTAATTTTTAAAAAAGTTACTAAAAATATGATTACAAATAAATATAGAAACTGCTTTAATAAATTAATGTTTTTTAAGATATTTATATTCATACTATTCTTTATTAAATCATCTTATGCTCACGAACTACGTCCAGCAATTGCAAATCTTAATATTTATGAGGAAGATAATATCACAAACGCAAATCTATCAATCCAATTAAATTTAGAAGCTATTATTGCAGGCATAGAAACAAAACATTCTAATACAAAAGAGTCTGAAAAATTTGGAGAATATCAGGATTTAAGAGAGATGAACCCAGCAATTTTACTTAATCAATTTAACTCTAAGATTAAAAATTTTGATAATAAAATTAATCTAACATCTTATAATTCAAATTTAAACTTAATCTTAATAAGTGTAGTCATACCAGAGGTGGGTAATACTGACGTAATTAGAGACACTATTGTTACTTTTGATATTCAAAATATTAAAGAAGAACGATTTAAATTTTCTTGGGATAAAAATTTAGGATCAATTATTTTACGTATTAATTCAATTTACAATAAGCCTCTCTATACTGAATTAATTGAGGATGGTAAAAAATCTAAATGGTTTAGTATAAAGAACAAAACAGAGGTAGAACTTTTTCAAAATATTAAAGAATATACCTTACTAGGGTTTAAACACATTATACCAAGAGGTTTAGATCATATTTTATTTGTTCTAGCGCTATTTCTTTTGTCTCCAAAACTGAGGCCTTTAGTTTTACAAGTTTCAATTTTTACTTTGGCTCACACAATTACTTTGTTCTTAGGTGCGCTAAAAATAATATCAATTCCAGCAATTATTATTGAACCAATTATTGCTCTATCTATTTGTTTTATAGCAATAGAAAATTTGTTTACTGAAAATATAAAAAGAACAAGGTCCTATATAATTTTTATTTTTGGACTACTTCATGGTTTGGGTTTTGCAGGAGTTTTAAATGAAATTGGGGTTTCAACAAACTTATTTATTTCAAGTTTAATCTCTTTCAATTTGGGAGTTGAGCTTGGTCAAATCAGTGTAATTATTTTATCATATACTTTAATTGCTCTATTATTCCAAAAAAAATCTTGGTACCGAAATAGAATTACTAAACCGATTTCAATGATTATTGCATCTACTGGCTTTTACTGGTTCATCGAAAGATTATTTTTTTAATATTTTGAGAGAAAAATTACTGTAAGCAATTTCTTTATTTAAAATTATTTTTTCAAATAAAAAACCTTGATTATAAATAAATATTATAATCATTAAAGACTCTTAAATTTAGTGTTGGTATTGCACTAACCCTAATTGACTAAATCTTTTTCGAATTTCATTAAAGAAGCCAGTAAGTCAATTTTCCAGTTTATAAATTCAATAATAATTTCCTCTGAAGGTCTAACATTCCTAATTTTTAGATCTTTTGTTGTGTTTGCTCTTGCATTTAATTTGATAAAAAAATTTTTTTTTACACCATCATCAACTATTTGAGCAACTGTTTTATAAGAATACTCTTGTAGCTTGTTAGAAATTTTTTCTTTATATATCTCTTCTCCTAATTCATTTGCCTCAAATATTATTAAAAAAACTTTATATTTTTTTATTGAAGAAAAAATCCATTTAATGCCAGATTTATCCTCTTGGTACTTTAAGACAGCACTTGAGTGTCTGGCCATTTCTAGATTAAGATCACACATTCTGTCAGGTGATATTTTAAAAGGAAGTTTTGCTAGGTTTAATTTGCTAATTATATTTTTTTGTCTTTTTAAATCTTCAACACTTGAGTTAAGCTTTTTAATAGCTGCAGAAGCCATATTTAATCCAGTGGAAATAATTTTTCTTTAAATTTTATTATTCTAAATTTCATAAAATAACTATATCTCAACTCATGACTTAATATATACGGTAATAATGCTTGTAAATATTGAGTTTTTTAGTCTATTTATAGTAATTGCTTTTTGTTTAGAAAAAATTACTTTACCCATAATTTAAATTTACAACTTATAAAGAATTTAATTTACTTTATTTTTGCAGTTTCCAGTTTTAAAAAACTCTTCGATATTATCTACTGCCAAATCACCCATGGCAGTTCTTGTTTGTTTCGTTGAGCTTCCAAGATGAGGTAAAATAAAAGCACTTTTGTGTTTTAGATAACCAGAATTTAAGTTGGGTTCACCTTTGTAAACATCTAATCCAACTGCATAAATTTTTCTTCTATCTAAAGCATCTAGCATAGCTTCGTCATCAATCATATCCCCTCTTGCACTATTTGTAATTATTGCACCAGTTGGGAAATACTCTAAAGTTTTTTTATTGATTATATTCACAGTCTCTTTTGTGGCTGGACAATTAATTGCTAGAATATCAGAAACAGAAAATAAACTTTTAATATTTTCATGATAAGTAGCACCTTCTTCAAGTTCTGGGGTTAGTTTAGATCTATTATGATAGTGAATTTCCATTCCAAAAGGTCTTGAAAGTTTTGCTACCGCTCTTCCAATTCTTCCCATTCCTAAAATTCCTAATCTTGCTCCTGTTAATTGTTTGCCAATTAAAAAATCTGCAGACCATTTCCAGTCACTATTTTTTGCGTGCTCAATTCCTTCTGGGGCTCTTCTTGTGGCGCCAAGTATTAATAACATTGCAATCTCTGCTGTAGCATCTGTTAAAACATCAGGAGTGTTTGTAACCGCTATTCCTCTTTTTTTTGCAGCCTCTAAATCTATATTTCCAAAACCTACAGCAAAATTAGAAATTACCTTGATCGTATCTGGCAGTTTGTTGATTGTATCTTCATCCATTTTTTCGGTTAAAGATGTTAAAATTGCATCACAACCTTGGCTTAATTCAATTAGTTTTGACTGTGAATATAGCTCATCATTAGCATTAATATTTGCATCAAAAATTTTTGAGGCTTTTTCCTCACTTACTTTTAATAATCTTCTAGTAATTAATATTTTTTTCATATTTTAGACTATTTTTTTTTGTTTTAAGATTGATATACTATTTAAAAAAAAATGAAAAACAACATATTACAAACTGAACTTTCAAGTCTTTTAAAAGATAGATTTTCAATTTCAAAATCTACTAGAGCAAATTATGCTAGAGGCGAAGATGCTTATGAGGCAGTCTTATCTCAAGCTGTAGTTTTTCCAGAAACAAACGAAGAGGTTTCAAAAATATTATCCTTATGTAATAAGTATAAAATTCCTGTTGTACCTTTTGGAACTGGAACGTCTCTAGAGGGTAATGCTGTTGGAAATGAAAATGGAGTAACTTTATCTTTAGAAAAAATGAATAAAGTTTTAAGTGTTAATGCTGAAGATTTTGATTGTAGAGTACAAGCTAATGTAACCAGAAAACAATTGAATGAATATCTAAGAGATGATGGTGTTTTTTTTCCAATTGATCCTGGTGCAGATGCTGCTTTAGGTGGAATGGCTTCAACTTCAGCTTCAGGTACAATGGCTGTCAAATATGGAACAATGAGAACAGTTGTATCAGGTTTAACCGTAGTACTAACAAGCGGTGAAATTGTTAGAACTGGAACTCGTACAAAAAAATCATCAGCTGGCTATAATTTAACAAATTTGTTTATAGGTTCTGAGGGAACTTTGGGGGTTATCACTGAAGTGCATTTAAGACTATCACCAATACCTGAAAGTATAATGAGTGCAGTATGTCATTTTCCTGATCTTGAAACTGCAGTTTTGACATCTCAAGAAGTTATTCAATATGGGGTTCCAATCGCAAGAATAGAAATGTTAAATAAAGACCAAATGGAAATTTGTATTGAATATTCAAAATTAGACAACATGGAAGCAAAGCCAACACTCTTTTTTGAGTTTCATGGTAGTGAAGAATCAAATAAAGAGGCAATTAAAATTGTTGAAGAGTTATCAAAAAATAATAATGGAAGTGATTTTAAATGGGCTGAGTCACTTGAGGATAGAAATAAATTATGGCAAGCAAGGCATGACGTTTACTGGTCAGTAAAAGCACAAGGTAAAAATGTAAAAATTTATTCAACAGATGTGTGTGTGCCTGTTTCTAATTTGGTTGAATGTATTAATTTTGCTGAAACAGAAATTAAAAAATTTGGTCTTAAAGCACCAATGGTTGGTCATGTTGGTGATGGAAACTTTCATGCAATTATAATGTATGATCCAGCAGTTGAAGGTTCATATCAAAAAATTAGAGATTTTAGTGATAAACTTATAGATAAGACTTTAGAACTTGAGGGAACAATTACTGGTGAACATGGAATTGGCTTGCAAAAAAAAGCTTATTTATTGAAAGAACACCCTGATAATTTACCGTTAATGAAATCAATTAAAAGAAGCCTTGATCCAAATAATATAATGAATCCAGGTAAAATTTTTGACCTTAATTAAATTTTTAGCCTAACCTAACATCTTCTTAAGATTTACTAATGCATTAGAAATATTGTCTTGTGAACATGCAAAACTGAACCTCACATAATCATTGCACGTTTTACCAAATGCTGTACCTGGAACTATAGCAACACCCGCTTCATGCATTGCTTTTTTACAAAACTCTGCACCATTCATTCCTGTTCCTATTACTTTAGGAAATGCATAAAAGGCTCCCCCTGGCAAACTACACTCTACACCAGGCAAATTATTTAAACCTTCATGAATTAATTTTCTTCTTATAGTGAACTCTTTCATCATTTCATTAATTGAGTCATCTGGGCCATCTAAGGCTGCGATACCTGCAAATTGACTAGCTGCGTTTACACAAGAAACACTATTTATTAAAAGTTTATTTACATGTGGAACTAATTCTTTAGGCCAAAAACTCCATCCTAGTCTCCATCCAGTCATTGAGTATGCTTTGCTCCATCCCTCTAATACTATTAATCTTTCTCTTAATTCTGGATAATTAAAAAACGAAGGCATTTCTTTATTATCAAAAACTTGTCTACTGTAAATTTCATCACTTAAGATTGTTACATGCGGATATTTTTTAAGACCTTCTGCTAATACATCAACATCTGCTTTTTCTACAAAGCTTCCTGTTGGATTATTTGGGTTTATTAATATCAACAATCTTGTTTTATCTGTAATTAAAGACAAAATTTTCTCTGGGTTAAATTTTAGATCCTTATCTTCTGTTAGGTCGTATGGCACTGCTGTAGAGCCAGTGTAATTAATCATAGACTCATAAATTGGAAAAGCAGGAGTTGGATGAATTATCTCAGCACCTGGCTCACCAAAGCATTGAATTGCATAACTCATTGTTGGTTTTCCACCAGGCATGATTAGAATTCTCTCAAAATCTACATCAACGTTATAATGCCTTTTAATACTTCTTGTTACAGCTTGTCTACATTCTGGAATTCCATTAGACATTACATATCCATGATGTCCATCATCTAAAGCTTTTTTTGCTGCTTCAACTATATGTTTGGGTGTTTTAAAGTCTGGCTGGCCCAACCCCATATGTATCATTGGATTTCCTAAAGCTTCTAATTTTTTAGCTTCAGCTAATACACTGAATGCTGACTCTGTTCCTAATCTTTCTAAGTTTTTTGCTAGATTCATATAATAATTTTACGTTTTATTTTTTGATAAAAAATTTATTTTAATTATATATATTTATTAATAATAAAAAATATAGTTAAATTTTATTTTCTATAAATTAATCTTGAACTGTTTAGTTCTTTTAGGTTTTTACAGCCCATTAAAACCATATTTCTATTAATTTCATCGTGCATATTTTGTAATAAATGCTCAACTCCTTGTTGACCCCCTGCAGCCAAAGAGAATAAAAACATCTTTCCAAAACTACAAGCAGTTGCACCCGCAGCCAAAGCTTTTAAAACATGAGTTCCTCTTCTTACTCCTCCATCCAAAATTATTTCTAGTTTATCTCCGACAGCTTCTCTAATGGCTGAAACTTGATCAAAAGGTGATCTTGATCCGTCCAACTGTCTTCCTCCATGATTTGAAACCATTATTGCTGTACAGCCAATATCTATAGCTTTTTTTGCATCATCAACTGACATCACTCCCTTTAGTGCGAAAGGCCCATTCCATTTTTTTACACAATATTCTGCATCTTTCCAGCTCATTGCTGGATCATACTGTTCATTAATATATTCAATTACTGATTTTGCAATATTAGTTCCTTTGTCTGTTTTATTTTTAACATTAGACATTTCAAATTTTCCATGAGTAAAATAATTAAATACCCACTGTGGGTGAAGAGCAAAACTCATTAAGCTTTGCAATGTAAGTTTCGGTGGAGTTGTAAAGCCTGTTCTGTGATCTTTTTCTCTATTACCTGCAACCAATGTATCAACCGTTAAACACATTCCATCAAAACTAGATATTCTACATCTATCTATCAAATCATCAGTAATGGAATTATCTTTATGAACATAAAGCTGAAATAGTTTTGGGCCACTTGAAATATCAGCAATTTCCTCAATACTATTATTTGCCATTGTTGACATACTATAAAAAGTTCCAAATTTTTCCGCAGCTCTTGCTGATGCTTTGTCTCCATCATGATGATAAAGTCTTTGCATAGCTGTTGGTGAAAGAAAAATTGGCATATTAATTTTTTTTCCAAAAACAGTTGTTGATAAATTTGGTTTACCAACGCTCGCAAGTATATTTGGAACTAAATCACAGTCATTAAAGGATTCTGTATTTCTTCTCAGTGTTGTCTCATCATCTGCACCACCGTCAATGTAGTGAAAAATTGGAGAAGGTAATCTTTTTTTTGCTAATTTTCTAAAATCACTAAAGTTGTAACAGTCTTTTAAATTCACTATTTTCTAAATCTTAAATTATCTCTGTTTAAGTCGCTAATTTTAGTACAACCCATTAGTTTCATGTCTCTTACTAATTCAGCCTTATACTTTTCAATAGCCCTCTCAACACCTGCTTGTCCACCAGCGGCTAGAGCATAAAGGTATAATCTTCCTCCTGAACATGCTTTTGCACCTAATGATAACGCTTTAAGCATGTGAGTTCCTCTCTGAAATCCACCTTCACAAATTACGTCTAATTTATCTCCAACAGCATCAACAATTTCAGCAAGCTGATCAAAGGGTGCTCTAGATCCATCTAGTTGTCTCCCACCATGATTTGAAACCATTATTCCTGTGCATCCAATATCAACAGCTCGCTTTGCATCTTCAACACTCATTACTCCCTTAAGTGCAAAGTGACCACCCCATTGAGAACAAAGTTTTTCAGCATCTTTCCAGTTCATGGATTGATCCAACATAGTAGAAAAGTATTGTCCTATTGAAGTATTAGTGTCGGTACCCTCTTTTACATGGTCTTGAAGATGAGGTAATTCAAATTTACCTTTTGTTAAATAGTTTATTCCCCACATTGGTTTTGTTGCAAAACTAAAAAGACTTGAAAGTGTAAGCTTTGGGGGTGAAGTAAATCCAGTTCTTAAATCTCTTTCACGGTTTCCTCCAGTTATTGTATCTACTGTTAAAGCCATAACATCAAATTTAGCTGCTTTTGCTCTTTCTAAACAAGAATCATTTAAACCTCTATCTTTATGAAAATAAAACTGAAACATTTTTGGTGTATCAACTAGTGAGGCTATTTCCTCAACACTCACAGTTGCAAGAGCTGAAACACCAAACATTGTATTAAATTTTTGAGCCGCTTTTCCAACTGCTCTTTCTCCATCATAATGAAATAGTCTCTGTAAAGCTGTTGGTGCAAGATAAAAAGGTAGATCTAATTTTTTTCCAAAAATTGTTGTAGATAAATCAACATTTTCAACACCTCTTAAAACATTTGGAACTAAATCAACATCATTAAATGAGCTTGTATTTCTTTCATACGTAATTTCATCATCAGCTGCACCATCGATGTAATGAAATATAGGTGAGGGTAATTTTTTTTTAGCTAATCTTCTAAAGTCACTAAAATTGTGACAATCATTTAAATTCATAGAGCTATATTAGAAGTTTTTTAATAAATTGAACATATAACTATTTGCCCCAGGGTTTTTATCTCCTAAACTTGCATTCGATATATGGTTATATGACATTCCTAAATTTGTACTTTCTGAAATTGAATAAGATAGTTGTACTTCAGTTTTAAACTCTAAGACATGTCCTAGATCTTTACCATCGCCTTCATGGTAAATTCCTGGAGCAAAACTTGGGGTAAATTTAAGTTTGTCACCCATTACATAATTCCATTCCACACCTGTATATAAATATACAGCTGAATTTTCAGTTATAAATCCTCCTGTTATAGGAGAAATATTTCCCAGAAAAGTATCTTTCTTTAATTTTTCATTTTGATGTTGAAATCCAACTAAGATGGCTTTTTGCTTATGATCACTAAAATCAAAGTTTCCTGCATAAATATTATATTCATGTTCACTAGTATTTTCCTCTGCACTAACAACAAAAGAAAATATTGTTAAAATAACTGTTGATAAAACTTTAATGTAAAAATTATTTTTCATTATTTTTTGAAATTTTTTTATATATTATCGCACCACCTGTTAAAAATAACAATAACGGTAATAACCACAATATATAAGTGTTTTTATTTAATTTTGGATCATAAATTATCCAATCACCATACTTTTCTATTATAAATTCATATATTTGCTTTTCATTTAATCCTTCATTAATTTTTCTATCCACAATTAGTTTAATACTAACGGCAAATTCTGATTCTGAATCATAAACTGATTGTCCTTGACAAATTAAACAACGAATATTTTTTAAAATTTTATTTTTTTGAACATCGTTTACTTCATCTGATTTTAATTCAGAAAAGCTTGTGACTAAAAATAGGATTATAAATATTTTTAAAATTTTCATTTAATTATTAATCTAATTTCATTTACAATTTCTTGATTGATTGGGCCAACAAATTTTTTAATTATATTTTTTCTTTTATCTATTAAAAAAGTTTCTGGAACTCCATAAGCTCCAAATTCAACTCCTAAAGTGCCATCTTTATCAATTAAAATTTGAGAATATGGGTTACCAAAGTCATTAATAAATTTTTTTGCATTATTAAAATTGTCTCTATAATTTAATCCAATTAGTTTAATCGATTTATTTTTACTTAATTGCATTAACAAAGGGTGTTCTGTTCTGCAAGGGACACACCAGGATGCCCAAATGTTTACAATATAAAAGATATTCTCTTCAAAAATTTTATCTGAATTTACATAATTATTTGAATAAAAGTCCTTAGCTTTAAAGGTTGGGACAATTTTTTTTTCATTAAGCTTGGGTATATAATTATTTGGAGCATTTATTCCTTTATAAAAAATAACAAAACAAAAGCTTAAAAATATAATTACAATAAATAAGCCAAACTTATTTTTCATATCCTTCTTTTAAATAAACTCATTAATCCACCAAGACTTAATAGTAAAACTGAGATCCATATCCAAACCATAAATGGTTTTACTTGATATCTAATATTAAAATATTCATTACCCTTTACAAGGTTCATTACTAAAAACTTATCTTCTAATAGTGTTGTTTTTATATCTGCCTCACTAGTAATAATTAGAGGTTGATTATAAATTCTAATCTCAGGTTTTAATTCAATCGTTTTTCCATTTTTGTCTTTTATATCAAAATAAGCAACAATGGTGTTAAAATTACTTTCTTTTCTTTCTTCTATTTTTTTAAAAAAAATTTCACTTTTATTATAATCATATTTTTCGCCAATTTTTATGTTGGTTATAATTTCTGAGGATAAAATGCTATTAAACAGAATACTTAATATTAATAAGCTAAAACCAAAGTGTGAAACTGTTTGTGAAATATTAATTAATTTTTTAATAAATAATTCTTTTAAAGTTGTAAAAAATAAAAAAAAAGCAGCAGAAATTAAAACTGTATAAAAAAGTAAGTCAGTAGTTAAATTTTTAATAATAAAAAAAGTTAACATTATCGAAATTATAAATGTGATAATAAGTGAAGTCTTATTCTCAATTTTTGATTTAATCCATTTAAGTCTTGGTCCAAGAGACATGAATAGTAAAAATGGTATTAAAAAAGGAACAATTAATTTTTGATAAAAAGGTGGGCCTACTGATATCTTTTCACCAGATATCACATCTAGAAAAATTGGATATACTGTGCCTATTAGAACAACAGATAGATAGTACATCATAAACCAATTGTTCATTAAGATAGAAGTTTCTCTACTAAGCCAAAAAAAATTATTTGAACTTTTGTTATTTTCTTTGTGAAATATAAAAAATATTCCTAACGATAAGACAATTAGTACAAATAAAAATATTAATATAAACATACCTCTTGCAGGATCATTTGCAAATGTGTGTACAGAATTTAATATTCCAGACCTTACTAAAAAAGTTCCACACATACTTAGAGTAAATGTTGTAATGGATAATATAACTACCCAAGATGTTAATGTAGCTCTTCTTTCTAACACTAAAATACAATGTAATAATGCAGTCAATGTTAGCCATGGCATCAAAGAAACGTTTTCAACTGGGTCCCAAAACCAAAAACCTCCCCATCCTAGTTCATAATATGCCCAAATTGATCCAAGCATAATCCCTATAGTTAGAAAAATCCAAGAAACTAAAACCCATTTTTTAATATGCTGTCCCCATTGTTTTGAAACATAGTTTTGCGTAACCGCAGCAAGAGATGATGAAAATATTATAGAGGTGCCGACATAACCTAAATACAAGATTGGAGGATGTATTGCTAGAGCTGGATCTTGTAAAATTGGATTAAGACCAAGGCCTTCATTAGGAATTGGAAATAAATAATTAAAAGGATTAGATGTCATTAATATAAATAAGAAAAACCCTATAATTATTATTTGCTGAAATAATAAAGTTAAAATTCTATATTTTTTAGGTTGTTTTCTTGATTTAATTAAAAATAGAAAAATGAATAAAGTTAATACTAATAACCATAGCAATAAGCTTCCTTCATGGTTTCCCCAAGTTCCTGAGATTTTATAGAATAATGGTTTGGTTGTGTGAGAATTATTAAAGACTGTCTCATTACTAAAGTCTGAGTTTACAAAAGATGTAATCAAACTCAAAAAGCTTACAATTACAAAAACTAACTGTAGAAAAGATAGGGATAATATAGTTTGGTTAATCTGCTTATTAATATTATTAAAGTCCTTAATTGAAACAACACAAAGTAAAAATGAAAGGAGTAACCCTAAAATTAAAGAATAATAACCTATCTGATTAGCTAGCAATTTTATTTATCTCCCATGGCTTCTTTAACTTCTGGGGGCATATAATTTTCATCATGTTTTGCCAAAATTTTAGTAGCTGTAAAATAATTCTTATCTTTTAAAAAACCTTCAGCAACTACTCCTTTTCCTTCAGCAAATAAATTGGGGACTACTCCTGAATAAATAACATTAATTTCATTTTTGAAGTCAGTAATAATAAAATTAACTTCATTAGAATTTATAAAAACTGATTGCTCTTTGACCATCCCTCCTACTCTTATTTTTTTTTTATTTAATTCTATTAAAGCCTTTATTTCAGACGGAGACTGAAAATATACAACGTTTTCTTTTAATGATTGTAAAATTAAAAAAACTGATAAAATTATCGATGCAAAGATTAATGCTAAGAATATAAATCGTAATTTAACCTTTTTACCATACATGGTTTATTGGTTAAATGTTTGATGTATTGGATAATATTTCTCTATTAATATTTTGTGATCTTGCAGCTCTAGCTTTCTCAACATTTAGAGAACCAAATTTAAAAGCAAATTTTTTTTGCTCTTTTGAAAGGTGTAATTTAGTTACAAAATACAAGGCTGTAAAACTGATCAATGTGAATGAAAAAGCTGACCATACGTAAGCTCCATATCCATTCATTGAAATTATCTCATTTATCATAATCTATCTAATCCTTTATTTTTAACTTTTATCAGTTCAGTATTATATTTCATCAAAAAAATGAGTAATGAAAAAAGGGCAAATGCCGCAGTCATAATACCTAATGGGACTAACATTGATGAATGAATTGCTGTGTTGGTTGATAAAATATTAATTGAAGCTGGTTGATGTAGCGTATTCCACCAATCAACAGAAAATTTAATGATGGGAACATTTATCACCCCTAAAATTGCAATCAAGGAGGTAACTTTTAATACTTGTTCTTTGTCTTCATAAATTCTCCAAGCCAATAAATACAATCCATAAAATAAAGCTAAAATTAACATAGAAGTTATTCTTGCATCCCAGGCCCACCAAGTGCCCCAAGTTGGCTTTCCCCAAATTGAACCTGTAACTAACGCTATGATATTAAAAATAAATCCTGAAGGTGCTAAACTTTTAGCAATTAGAGCAAAATTTTTATTTTTAAAAACAAAAATTCCAAAAGACAACAAAGCTAAACTTGAAAATATTCCAAGTGATATCCAAGCAGCCGGTACATGAACATACATAATTCTTACTGCATCGCTTTGTTTATAATCTTCTGGAGATAGAACGAGTGCTTCTGTTAACCCAATTGTTAATATAACTATAAATAAAAATAAAACATACTTTGGTGCCTTAGAGGTGATCGTAAATATTTTATTAGGTTCAAAAGATTTAAACATATTTAAATTATATATATTAAAAAAAGATAATTTTGTTTTTATTATAGAAAGCTACCCTGATCAAGAATGTAGAGGGAGTCATTAATGATAAAAACGTTATTTAACACTCTTGACCAGAATATAATTAAATATAACTACAATCTGTGTCCAAGATTTGAATTAATTGTGTTAAAAAAAAGAATTAATTAGAGGGCTTAAAGTAGCTAGAGCCTTTTCTGCCTGAAAAAATCTCTTCAATTAAAGGATGTTTAATAGGGTCTTCCGAATCATCCATCAACAAGTTTTGCTGAGAAACGTATGCTTCATAAGTAATTTCATCATTTTCAGCAAGTAAGTGATAAAAAGGCTGATCTTTTCTAGGACGAACATTTTTTGGAATAGATTGATACCATTCTTCAGAATTATTAAATTCAAAATCCACATCATAAATTACACCTCTAAACTCGAAGTGTTTATGTTTTACAATGTCTCCAATTGAAAATTTTGCTTTTTGAATTGCCATTAGTATTAATATGGGGATTTAAAAAAAAAAATCAATAAAAAACATTTATATTTTTTTTAATATGTTAATATCTGTCAAGTGAATAAATCTTTTCTTAAATTTGCCACAGACTTTGGGCCTTTAGCTATATTTTTTTATTATTATTATAACAATGATAAGAACCTAGCAGTTGCAATTCCTCCACTTATAGTTGCAACATTAATTGCACTAATAGTTGTTTGGTTTTTTGAAAAAAAAATACCTATGATGCCTTTAATAAGTGGTGTCTTAATTACATTTTTTGGTGGTCTAACAATTTATTTTAATGATCCAGTTTTTCTTTATGTGAAACCAACAATTATTAATATTTTATTTGCCCTTGCTTTATATTTTGGAAAATATTTTACAAATGAACCTGTTCTTAAAAAGATTATGGGTAAATCAATTACTCTAACCGACATTGGTTGGGAATTATTAAACAAAAGATGGATGTATTTTTTTTTTGGTCTTGCAGTCTTAAATGAGTGCGTCTGGAGAACACAAACAGAAGAGTTTTGGGTTAACTTTAAGGTTTGGGGAATGCTGCCAATAACCCTCGTTTTTACGGCATTCCAAATATCACTAATTAATAAACATAAACTTGATGAATAGAAATTTAAAACTAGTCATTAACAATCCAAAAAATCAAATAGAAGAAAGACAATTTTTTGAAAAGAATGAGCTGAAGGTTATTTTAGATTTATATGCAAAAATGGTCTCTAAAGGGTCATGGAAAGATTATGGTTTAAATATTTCAAGCAGACAAGTGAGTTTTAGTGTTTTTAAAAATGCTGCAGAGAATGCTTTATATAAAATCTGTAAAAATTTTAAACCAACCAATAAAAATCTAAAATATTTAATTACAGACTCTAATGGTAAAGTTTTAAAAAATTCTTTCGATCTAGAGATTTTACTTAAAAATACTAATTGGAAAAACCTTAAGAAATAAAAAGACTATCGTCTTTGACCAAATAATCTTAACAACATTATAAATAAATTTATAAAGTCTAGGTAAAGAGTTAAGGCACCCATTACAGCTTTTTTACCCATCAATTCACCTGTATCACTTGATACATACATGTTTTTAATTTTTTGAGTGTCATAAGCAGTAAGGCCTACAAAAATTAAAACACCTAGAATTGAGATTACAAAATCCATCATTGAAGATTTTAAGAACATGTTAACAACCGATGCAACAATAATACCAATTAAGCCCATCATTAAGAAAGATCCTAATTTTGTAAGATCTCTTTTAGTTGTATAGCCATACAAACTCATTGCACCAAAAGTAATAGAGGTAATAAAGAACACTCTGGTAATACTAGCTCCAGTGTAAGTTAAAAATATTGAAGATAAAGATATTCCCATTAGAGAGGCAAAAACCCAAAAAGTTGTTTGGGCAGTAGACGCTGCCATTTTATTAATTTTAGCACTCATGTAAAAGACAACTCCAAGAGGCGCCAACATTACAATCCATTTAAAACCTGAAAGAAAAATTGTGTTTCCTATACTTGTTAAAGCAACAATCGATCCGTTAGCATCTGTTACTACAGATAGTTTAAAAAATATTAAAGACACAAGTCCTGTTAGCAAAATACCAGAAGCCATATAGTTGTAGACTTTTAGCATGTAGGCTCTTAAGCCCTCATCCATTACTACTGTTGATTGTTGGGCTTCTTTTACTTTATTTAGCAAATTTTGTTTATTGAATATCATAGCCTACATATAATAGCCTTTTACTATTATTTCAAGATGTCTTAATAAGGCTTAATTATTATGAATTATAAAAAACTAGGAAATACGGATTTAAAAGTAAGTACTATTTGTCTCGGTACTATGACTTGGGGCGAACAAAATACTCAAAATGAGGGTTTTGAACAAATGGATTATGCCTTAGATCAAGGTGTAAACTTTTGGGATACTGCTGAGATTTATTCCATACCTCCAAAACAAGAAACATTTGGAGATACGGAAGTAATTATTGGAAACTGGTTTGAGAAAACAAAAAAAAGAGACAAAGTAATCTTGGCTTCTAAAGTATGTGGGCCAATGAGAGAATATGTAAGAGGTGGTGGAAACCAATTTGGAACTAAAAATATTACTGAAGCGCTAGATGGAAGTTTAAAGAGATTAAAGACTGATTATATTGATTTATACCAATTACATTGGCCTGAGAGAAAAACAAACTTTTTCGGACAATTAGGATATGAACATAATTACACTAATGAATGGACTCAATTTGAAGATATTTTAGAAAATTTAAAAAGATTTATTGATCAAGGAAAAATAAAACATGTTGGTTTGTCAAATGAAACACCCTGGGGACTATCTAAATTTTTAGAACTATCTGAAAATAAAAAACTTCCAAGAATGCTCTCAGTTCAAAATCCTTATAATTTACTAAATAGGACTTATGAAGTTGGTCTTGCAGAAATGTCTGTTAGAGAAAAAGCTGGTTTGTTAGCATACTCTCCTTTAGCTTGTGGTTATCTATCTGGAAAATATAGAAATAATCAAATGCCAAAAGGTACAAGAATTGAACGTGATGGGGAATTTTGGACTAGATATAATAAACATAATTCAAGTAAAGCAGTGGATGCGTACTACGAAATTGCAAAAAAACATAGTCTAGACTTAGCTCAAATGTCTTTAAAATTTTTAGAAATTCAGCCTTTTGTAACGTCAGTTATTATTGGTGCCACTACCATGGAGCAGTTGAAAATAAACATAGAAAGTGTAAATATAAACTTAACTGAAGTCATAATTAAAGAAATAAATGAAGTACAAAAAATTTACCCCAACCCATGTCCATAATTAAAAATTTTATAATTCTGTTTTTAGTAACTAACTTTGTGGGTCAAGTTAGTGCTGAAGAGGTGAAGAAAATGGGTACACACAAGGACTGGGAAACATATGTAATGAATGGTGAAAAAGGTAAGGTTTGTTATGCACAATCTAAACCTGTTCTACAGTCACCTAAGAATAATCCGAGGGAGGCAAGATTATTTATTAGCTTTAGACCAAGAGAAAATATAGCCCATGAAATAAGTGTTACTGGTGGATATGAATTTAATAATAAAAATTTGGTTAAGGTAATTTCTGGAAAAAATCAATATGCATTTGATCTTATGCAAGATGGTTTTGCTTGGATATCAGATAAAGAGAATAAATTAGAGAAGAAAATGATCAAGACTATGAAAAAAGGATCTAGAATAATGGTTCAAGGTCACACTCAAAATGGGTCTCGAACAATCGACCACTATTCATTATTAGGTTTTACAAAAGCATATAATGCTACCAAAGCAAATTGTAGCTAATAAATGAAAACAAAGAGAAAAATAGTGCTTGCCTACTCAGGTGGATTGGACACGTCTATTATTTTAAAATGGCTACAAGAAAATTATGATGCAGAAGTTATTTGTTACACCGCTGATGTGGGTCAAGAAATTGACAGAAAAAAAATTATTACTAATGCAAAAAAATTGGGTGTTAAAAATATTATCATTGAAGATTTAAAAGATGTTTTTGTAAAAGATTATGTTTTTCCAATGCTTAGAGGGCACGCAATTTATGAAGGTGTTTATTTATTAGGTACTTCAATTGCACGACCCTTGATTGCAAAACAACAAATTGCTGTTGCTAAAAAATTTGGTGCTTATGCTGTTTCTCATGGATCTACTGGAAAAGGCAATGACCAAGTAAGATTTGAATTAGGTTATCATTATTTTGGTCCTAAGGTAAAAATTATTGCCCCCTGGAGAATATGGAAATTAAACTCTAGAACTGATTTAATTAAATATGCAAAAAAAAATAACATATCAATTCCTACTGATAAAAAGGGTGCCTCACCATTTTCTATTGATGATAATTTATATCACACTTCAACTGAAGGTAAGGTTTTAGAGAACCCAAAAAATGCAGCACCCGAGTTTCTTTTTCAAAGAACAGTTTCTCCAGAAAAAGCACCTAACAAAGCTTCCTTTGTATCTATAGGCTTTAAAAATGGAGATCCTATAACTGTAAATGGTAAAAAATTATCTCCAGGAAACTTATTAGAAAAACTTAATGATGTTGCAGGTAAAAATGGAATAGGCAGAGTTGATTTAGTTGAAAATAGATTTATTGGAATCAAATCAAGAGGAGTTTATGAAACACCGGGTGGAACATTGTTGATGTCTGCTCATAGAACAATTGAGTCAGTTACATTAGATAAAGAAACTATGCATAAAAAAGATGAGATTATGCCTAAATATGCTGAACTTATTTATAATGGTTATTGGTACTCAAAAGCAAGATTTAAACTTCAAAAAATTGTAGACCTTAAAAAAAGTAAAGTAAATGGCACTGTTAAACTTAAATTATATAAAGGTAATATTACTATAATGTCTAGACAAACAAAAAGTAGTGCTTACTCAATGAAAAAAGTTTCTTTCGAAGAAAATAAAACTTTTAATAAATCAAACGTAGAACGATTTATTAACTTTCATAAAAAAAAACTTCGTTCATAAAATAATGAAAATAAAAGTATTTGCTGACACAATTTGTGGATGGTGTTTTATTGGTCAAGTAAGATTAGATAAAGTATTAAAAATATTTCCTAAAACTAATTTTGAGATAGAACATATCCCATTTCAATTAAATCCTGATATGCCAAAAGAAGGAATTGAAAGAAACAAATACTTAGAAATAAAGTTTGGTGGAAAAAAGTTCGCTCAACCAATGTATGATCAAATGACTAATGAGGCTAAACAGGAAGATCTTAATTTTAATCTAGATAAGATAAAGAAAACACCCAATACAGTATTTTCTCACTTATTAATAAAATTAGCCGAACAATCTAATGTGCACAACGAAATTAAAGAAAAAATATATCAATCATATTTTATTGAAGGTCTTGATATTGGAGATAAAGAAATCTTAATTAATATTGGAAAAGAATTTAATATTAATGCAGATGTAATTAATGATTTTTTTAATTTAAAAAATATTAAAGAAGTTAATTCATATATTTCAGTTGTGAGAGAGAAAAAAATTAATGGAGTACCTTTCTTCGAGATAGGGACAGATTTTATTTCAGGTGCCCAAAGCTCTGCAAATTTGGAAAGTGCAATAAAGTCCAATTTAAGCTAAAAATTAAAGGACACTTTATCCTTTGCCTTTAACGTATAAATATCTATTCTGGTTATATGGAAGCACTAAAAAATTGGATGATAGATGCAGCAAATATTTTGTTTGATGACAGCAAAAATGATCTAAGAGCTCTGCCAAGATCTGTGAGATTACAAATTTTGTTAGTTCTAAGCTTCGTTTGGACAACTGTCTTTAGTTTATATATTTTTTCTTATACAACTTTTGCCTTTGGTTGGGCTGGTCTTTATATAGCACACGTTGGACTTATTTTTGCAGTCTATATGACATTCAAACATTTTCATAAAGCAGAGGCACAATCTAGCAGTGTATTCCAAACTAAAAATTTTGATCCATTTAAAATTATGGTTATTGTTTTTGTTATTGTATTTATCTTTGTATTTTCTAAAGGAATAGAGGTCTTAACAAGTCCCAACCCTAGCTCTTATTCAATCCCTTATGATGGTCCATCAAAATCAGTGTTTGAAAAATGGCTACCATTTAGTAAAGATAAGTAATGGATAAAATAGCAAAAAATTTACAGTTAGCATTAATGTGCATTATTTTAGTAAGCACTGTAATTGCTGTTGGTATGGAAATTAATAATATGTTTCTAAATCAATCTGTAACGTTGGCAGATTTACTTTTAATGTTTCTTTATTTGGAAGTTTTGGCAATGGTTCGAGTTTTTTGGAATCAGCAATCAATTAGTATAACTTTGCCTCTTCTAATTGCGATAACTGCCCTGGCTCGATTTATTATATTACAAGGAAAAGAAATGGATCCATCAGCATTAGTCTATGAAGCTATAGCTATAGTTTTAATTGCATCTGCAATAGTTATTCTTAGATTAAGACATAGTGATAAATTAGGCCTTAAGAAAAGAAAATCTAAATAATTTAAAATGATATTTGAAGCTTCAAGGGCTAAAGCCGTTGATCAATTAAATAATTTTATAGAACAAAATCTTACTGATTATTCAAAACTAAGAAATTTTGATTTTGGACCTAGTAATAGATCTAATATTTCTTGTTTATCCCCCTATATAACACACGGAATAATTAATGAATTAGAAGTAATTAATAAATCACTTAAAAAGTTTTCATTTGCAAAAAATGAAAAATTTATTCAGGAAATTCTGTGGCGTGTTTATTGGAAAGGTTGGTTAGAATTAAGACCTAATGTTTGGTCAGATTACTTGAATGAACTAGGTAAAATTAGAAATGAGTTTAAAAATAATCAAAATTATTTGGATGCAATTGAAGGAAAGACAAATGTAGATTGTTTTAATCAATGGGTAATTGAACTTAAAGAAAACAATTATCTTCATAACCACACAAGAATGTGGTTTGCGAGTATTTGGATTTTTACACTAGAGTTACCATGGCAATTAGGTGCAGAATTTTTTATGCAACATCTTTATGATGGTGATGCTGCATCAAATACGCTTGGTTGGAGATGGGTAGCTGGAGTTCAAACTCAAGGCAAGCATTACCTCGCAAGTGAATGGAACATAAATAAATTTACAAATAATAGATTTAAAAACATAAAACTTAATGAAAATACCAAACCTATATCCAGTGATAAAACATATTCTGTTACTAATAAGAGCTTTGAAAATTCTGAGATTTCTGATGGTAAAACTTTATTAATATTTGAAAATAATATGACATTTGAATTTTCTGATTTTAAAGAACATAAGTTTAAGAAAATTTTGTTAGTCTCAAATGATGCAAATAGAGCTATCAAATTAAGTGAAAAAGTGTTGAAATTTAAAGCTAAGCTTTTAGAGAATCAAAAAATAAGATTAGAAGAAAAATCAATTAATTGTGAAACTATCAACATTAGTGATTTAAAAAATATTACTGAAGATGTTTATGCTTTTTATCCAACTGTTGGTGAAAATTTGGATTTTATTCAAAATAATGAATTAAGAAATATTAAATTTTTATATAGAAAGTTGGATCAGTTTTCTTGGCAATATTGCAATAAAGGTTTTTTTAATTTTAAGAATTATATTCCAAAAATTATTGCTTATTTTAATTAAAACCAACGTATCATTCCAATTATACCAGCTGTTGCATAAAAAAATTGTAGTACAAGTATCCCTTGTGACCTCCTCTATATGCCCAGATACCAATTAAAATAGCAGATAATAGTAACAAACAAAATCCCAAAAACTCTATTCCAATGTTTAAGGCTACAAACATAGAATAAAGAATTGCCGTAACAACCCCTGCCCATTCAAAAAATTTATTATTCATAATATCTTTTTAAAATTCTCATAAAGAATCTTGGAGTAATTATTCATATCAAACACATTATTTTTTGCAGCTTGATTAAATTTATCTAAAGCTCCCTCACCTAATTGATTTTCTAGAGCCTGCTTATATTCTGGAACACACCCCCATTCGTTAACTGTTGTATCTTTAATTTCAATATGAAATTGAATTCCATAAGCATGCTTTTGATATTTAAAAATTTGATATTTAGTAACCGGAGATGAAGCTAAAATTGTTACATCTTTATTGTTATCAAGCCCATCAACTTCATAAGAATGCCATTGCAAGCTTTTAATTTTTTCAGGAAAAGATGAGAATAAAATATCATTTTCTTTTTCTTTAGAAAAATTTATGTCCATTATTCCAATTTCTGGAGGCTTAGATTGCACAACCTTACCACCAACAACTTCACCTAACAGCTGACAACCCAGACAAAACCCTAAATATGGTTTTTTAAGTTCTACAACAAATTCTTTAATTTTCTTTTTTTCATCAACTAGCCAAGGGTGTTCTTTTTCCATGTAAGTGTCCATTGGACCGCCCATACAAAACATTCCATCAAACTTTGTCAGATCATTTGGTATTTTTTCACCTTCATCTAATTCTATGGTGGTCAAATTAACATTGTCAGCCAACATTAAATCCTTAATAAAACCTGGGTCTTCAATCTTAATGTGCTGTAAGACAATTATATTCATTACAAATCTATAGTATTTTAAAATATACTTAAGAACAATATTTTAAGCTAAAAAAGTTTTTATTCCGTCTAAAATATATTGAACACTTAACCCAACTAAAATAATTGCTATTACTCTTGAAATTACACTAATAACTTTTTTGTTTATTATCTGAGAAAATTTTGAGGCTGTAAAAAAAAATATAAAAGTTAAAATTAATACTGAAGCTAAAGCAATCATTCCTACAGATTGGTTTGTAAAATTACTTCCCATATCTGAAACCGATACAATGACCGATGTAATTGCAGCTGGTCCTGCTATAATAGGTGTCGCTAAAGGAAATACACTCACATTTTCAGAATTAAAATCAATGTCGTCTTCTTTTCGTTGTTGTCTTTTATCAAACAACATTTCCATAGATATTATTAATAAAATGATACCTCCACCAATTGTAAATGCTGGAAAAGATATATTCAAATAACTTAATAAAGTGCTTCCAAGAAATGCAAAGAATAGCAATATGATTGATGCAATTATTGTTGCACTAAATGCAGTTTTAATTCTTTGTTGGCTACTCATGTTTTGAGTAACTGCTAAGAATATTGGTGTATTACCTAGTGGATCAATAACAATAAAATATAAGAAGAATGTCTTAATAAATATTTCAAGCATCAGTTTGTGTAACATAGTTACCTAAACTTAGTAAGTCTAGGTAACTAACTTTAATTATCTAATTTATGCTTTATCTCCGTATTCAGTCATATGTTTTGGAATTCTTTTATTTTTTCCATACATAAAATGATTTTCCATCTTCTCTCTATATTTACTTGCTGGAACAGTTAAGCCAACTGACTCGGCAACTTCTCTAATCAACATTGGGTTTGCTCCACAGCATACTCCAAGATAATGTATTCCTAAAATATTTGCCCATTTTGCAAATTGACCTATTTCATATCTGTTACAAAGAAGTGGATCTAGAGCTGTAGGAAATGTTCTTCCATGTGGTGATGGACACTGACAATTACTTCTATCTGGTAGATTAAAAAATGTTGGGTAATCTTCACTGGTTCTATAAGGAATAGGTAAAGCTCCAACATGACATTTAACTGCTTTTCTAATCTCTTTTAAAAAAGGCAACATTGTTGCTGGCCCTCTAAAACAATTTAAACCAACAACATCTGCTCCACGCTGTTCAAGTTCTTTACAGGTATCAACAACAGATTTTCCATCTCTCATTTTATTTTCACCCATCGGAGATATTGTTAATACTGTTGGTAAACCAGTTTTTTTCATAACCTCAAGTGCTTTAAACGCTTCTTCAGCGTAATAAAAAGTTTCACCAATTAACATGTCAGCCCCTTCTTCAACGGCCCAACCAATCATTTCAGAAAACATTCCTTCAACTTCTTTTTGAGATTGAGAATCGTTATGCTTCCAAATGTTTGAATTAGAGATATTACCCGCCATCAAATTTGGTTTTGATCCTTTAGGTGTATCTAGTGCAACTTTTTTAGCAATTTTTAATGCTGAACGGTTTAAAGGTTCAAGAAGTTCTTCCTTACCTATCACACGCATTTTTTCTCTATGCCCATTATAAGTAAAGGCTTCAACAATATCAGATCCTGCATGCTGAAATTCTCTATGTAAATTTTCTAACACTTCAGGATGATCTAGGGATACCATCGGAACAAATTCACCAGATGCCATATACCCACGTTTTTCTATTTCAAACAAAAAACCTTCCGCACATATAACAGGTCCTTTATCTAATCTTTCTTTTAGTCTATTTGTACTCATTTTTTTTCTCCAATTTTTTTAGAGAAAAAAGGTTACATTCTAACAAGAGGGTTAAGTTCATAGGCCTCTTTTCTCCTTTTTAGTGCTTAAGCAAATGCAGGGCGCACAATATGGTTCAACTGCCCGGCTTAATTTTATAAAAGATAAAAAAAACCACCTTGTCTAAAGCGGTGGTTGAAGTGTCGCTTTAGCAGGATTTATAAAGCGCTCTGCAATTTAACTTAACTCAGCGCAAGTTCATATCACCACTTTTTTCTATAACTGTCAAATTAAATAATAAATTAAAGAGTACCTGCTGAATTTTCCAATAGTTACTAGAATTACAAACTCTATAAATTTAACTCTAAGTAATCCTGCTGCTAATGTTAGTGGATCTCCAATAACTGGCACCCAGGCAAATAACAACGACCATTTACCAAATTTACTAAACCATTTTGAGGAGTTTTCTATTTGCTTGTCTTTAAATGGAAACCACTTTTTTGTAGTAAGATTTCTCGAATAAAAACCTAAAACCCAGTTAACAACTGAACCCAAGACATTCCCAAAGCTTGCAACGATTAATAATAAGAAATTATCATAATTCGATGTTACAATTAACCCTGCTAATGTAAGCTCAGATGAAAATGGTAAAATGGTTGCCGCTAAAAAAGATATAACAAATAAAGATAAGTAAATCACTTCGAGCACTTCTTGGAGCAATACTTAACTTTATCCCAATTTAACTTCCATTTCTTCCGCCAAACAAAGGGTCTTTTACAAACAGGGCAAATTTTTGAGGGTAGATTTTCTTTTTTCAATTTAAATTTCTTTAAAATTTTGTTTCCATTTTTTTATTGCATCGTCCCAACTTGGCATTAGATCATCCTCATATCCATAAACAGAACCTGTTCCAATAGATCTAAAATTCTTCATTGCCGACGCATGATGTTTGCCTCTTAAATAATCCATCATTTTATTCTTATTCTCCCAAGCGGTCAGGGTATGGTAATACTTATTTATCTTTTTTGATTCACAAAACAAATTCCCATTTGCTTTTCTTGCTGCTGTAAAACTTGGTGTTGTGTATCTCATAAATTTTAACATTCCAAAAAAGTCTTTAACTTTTATACCTGTTATAGAAATATACATTATGCAGTATTTAATTTAATAAATTTATCTGCTTCAGATAAAATCATTTTCTTTCTTTCGTCTTTCATTTTATCAAAAACATAAACCATCATTGATAGTCTAGGGTTCTTTAAAAAAAATTTTCTATTTCTATCTATAAATCTCCAATACAAACCATCCATCGTATTGCACCATTCCCCTTTTTTAAAATCCATCATTTTCATAAAGTAACTTGATCCACAAATGTATGGTTTCGTTGCAAAAATACCTCCATCACTGAATAAACCCATTCCATAAACATTGGGAACCATTACCCAATCAGATGAGTCCACAAACATTTCCATAAACCACTTGTAAACAATTGTTGGTTTAACCTCACAAAGATTCATTATATTTGATAAAATCATCAGTCTCTCGATATGATGAGACCAGCCATGGTTAACAGCATTTTTAATTGCATGATCTAGTGGTGGTAAACCTGTTGTACCCTCATACCAAGATTTTTTCATTTTTCTATTATGTTTAAAAAAATTTTTGGTTTCCATTTCATCAGAGTAACCTTGATAAATACCACGCATAAACTCTCTCCAACCAATTACCTGACGAATATAACCTTCAAGCGAGTTCATTCTAATTTTGTATTTTTTATGGAATTCTAAAATTTTTTGAATAATAATTTCAGGAGTTATCAATCCTAAATTAATGTACGGACTTAATGCACTATGAAATAAAATATTATCTTTTTGGTTAACGGCATCTTCATAATCACCAAATAAATTGGATTTTTCTTTAATAAAAAAATCTAACAGTTTAACCACATCACTATATTCTGTTGCCAACCAAAAATTATTTGTACTTCCAGGATGATCTTTAAATAATTTTTCAATAATTGGTTTTAATTTTTTGGTATGACTTGTTTCATCAATTTTTGGAAATTTTGGTACAAAAATATCTTTGGGCAGTTTGTTTCTATTGTCTTCATCAAAACTCCATTTACCTCCAATAGGATTTCCATCTGCTCCCATTAATATTCCTGACTTTTTACGCACCTCCTTATAAAACGTCGCCATAAAAGGTTTTTTTGATTTTGCTAAATAGTTTTTAAACTCATCTCTTGAATTTAGAAACATTGGGGTTTGAACAACATTCCAATTAATTTTTTCTTTTTTTAAAAATTGTGAAATTTTCTTTTCAAAAAATTTATCCTCAATCTCAAAGCTTGAAATTTCTGTTATTTTTTTTTGTGTAATTACTTTCTTTAATTTTTTAAAATAGTCATCATTAAATTCTTTATCTTCAATTTTTACATAATCTAGTTTAAGTTTATTCTTCTTAAGGTTGTCTGCATAAGACCTCATAGAAGATAGAAATAGCAGTATCTTTTGCTTATGATGCTTTTCATAAGTGCATAATCCATAGTCTTCTACCATATAAAAGGTATGGTCCTTTTTGAAGCGGTCTAGATATTTTAATGGAAATAATTGATTACCAAGTATAAAAAATAATTTCATATTTAAATATAACTAAATAAAAATTATATGTCAGAAAAATATCTTATTTTTGGTGCGACAGGTTCTGTAGGTTCTAGTTTAGCTGAACAATTAAAAAATTCAGGTAGTGATATTCATCTAGTAGCAAGAAATGAAAGTGAAGTTAAAGCAATCGCAGAAAAATTGGGTTGCACTTATACGGTTGCTGATGTTTTAGAAGATGGGTTTATAGAAAAAGTAAAATCAGATATTAATGATATTAAAGGGGTTGCTTACTGTGTGGGCTCTATTGATTTAAAACCATTAAGAATGGTTACAGAGGCTGATATGAATAAATGTATGAAACTAAACCTTTACTCAGCGATCGAAGCTATTAAAGGATTTCAGGAAAGTTTAAAAAAGAACAAAGGCTCAGTAGTTTTATTTTCAACTGTTGCCGCTCAAAGAGGTTTTACTAATCACACAATTATTGCTTCTGCTAAAGCTGCTGTTGAAGGATTAACTGTTACACTGGCTGCTGAGTTTGCTCCAAATATCAGAGTAAATTGCATAGCACCTAGCTTATCAAAATCTAAAATCGCAGAACCAATGTTAAAAAATCCAGCGATCGCAGAAGGAATTGCTAAAGCGCATCCTCTTAAAAGATTGGGTGAAGGAAAAGATTCTGCGGCACTTGCTAAATTTTTAATTACTGAAGAAAGCTCTTGGATTACTGGACAGATAGTAGCTGTTGATGGTGGTAGATCAAAGCTTTCTTAAAGTGAAAAAATATTTTTTATTAATAATTTTTTTTCTTTTATTTGCCTCAAAAAGCTATTCCAACAATTATAAATTCACTAAAATAATAGAACTAAATGAGCCTTGGGGATCTTCATTCATTAATAATGAAGAAATCATTATTACTGAAAAAGGAGGAAAAATTAAAATCGTTAATGTTGTTTCAAAAGAAATTTCCGAGATTAAACATGATCTTAACTTTTTAGAAGTCGGCCAAGGTGGATTATTAGATATTATTCACCAAGATAACGTCCTCTGGATTTCCTATTCAGAAAATAGAGGTGACTCAAAAACAAGTACGTCAATTGCAAAAGCATCATTAAATAAACAAGAATTAAATTTTAAAAATATTTTCCAAGCAAACCCTCCTATAGACTCTGGTTATCATTTTGGTTCAAGATTGGCGATTAAAGGTGACTATCTGTATGCATCAGTTGGCGAACGAGGCCAAGGCATGATTGCTCAAGATCCTACAAAACATCCTGGTAGTATTATTAGAATTCATACTGACGGTCGGATTCCAAAAGATAATCCAAAATTCAAAGGTAAAAAAAACTGGTTACCTGAAATTTATCAAATAGGTGTTCGTAATCCACAAGGTTTAACACTCTCTGATTATGATGGAAAAATATATTTAAGTAATCATGGAGCAAAAGGTGGGGATTGGTTTGGAGAAGCTAAAAAAGGAGAAAATTATGGATGGAAAATTTTAGGCTGGGGTGGAAAAAATTACTCAGGAACAAAGATTGGTCCTAAATGGAAGCGAGGTTTTACTAAAGCAATTCAATATTGGGTACCTTCCATAGCTACTAGTGCTATTACAATTTATAAAGGAAATGAATTTAAAGAATGGAATGGGCATGCACTAGTTACTTCTTTAAAAGATAAATCTTTAAGAAAATTAATATTTAATGATCTAACTAATGCGAAAGAAGATCTTATATTTAAAAATAATGTTGGAAGAATAAGAGATATTCAAGTTCATCCGTCTAATGGTAAAATATTTTTCTTAAGTGAAAATGCTTTATGGTTAATGGAAAAGAATTAATCTTAATTTGATGGAATATTTTTTAAAATTATTTCCTGTAAGGTTTTGCTAATAATAATTGTACCTTTTTCATTTGGATGTATTCCATCACTTAAATTTAATTCAGGTTTTAAAGCAACACCTTCTAGCAAAAAAGGTATTAATGGCAAGTTATATTGCTTTGATAAATCTGGATAAATTTGATCAAAATAATTTTTATACTCAATCCCATAAGAAGTTGGTGCAATCATGCCTGCCAAAATTACTTTAATATTTTTATCTTGTGTAGTTTTTATTATTTTTTCTAAGTTATTTTTAGTCTCTTTGGGCTGAATACCTCTAAGCATATCATTTGCTCCAAGACCTAAAATTACTAAATCAATATTTGAGTTAGATAATATCCATTCAACTCGATTTAAACCACCAGAAGAGGTGCTTCCAGAAACACTGCCATTAACTACTTCAATTCTATAACCTTCAGATATTAATTTTTCTTGTAAAACTACTGATAAATGATGTTCATTATTTAAGCCGTGCCCAGCCATCAAACTATCACCAAATAATACAATTTTTTCTATTGCGAATACTTTTATTGTAACTAGACAGAAGACAATTATTTTAATAATAAAACTTTTATTCATGAGCACTCTTCTTAAATTAAAAAAGATAAATCTTAAATACCAAACTAACAAAGAAACTATAAAAGTTTTAAACAATATTGATTTAACAACAAAAAAAAAGGATACCATCTCTATTGTTGGTGAAAGTGGATCAGGAAAAACTAGTTTAATTATGTTAATTGGGGGTTTAGAAAAAGCAACCTCAGGCAAAATTTATTTTCAAGATCAAGATTTAACTACTCTTTCTGAAGATGAAGTTTCTGAGATAAGAAGAAAAAACATTGGAATTGTATTTCAATCTTTTTATTTAATTCCAAATTATACAGCAGTAGAAAATGTTGCTTTAACCCTAGAGCTAAACAAACTTAAAAATCCTGAACAACAAGCAAAAGAATTATTGGATCGGTTTGGATTAAAGAACAGATTTAATAATTTACCAAGTCAATTATCAGGTGGAGAACAGCAAAGAGTAGCTATAGCAAGAGCAATAGCTATGAAGCCTCAGCTAATATTAGCTGATGAACCAACTGGTAACTTGGATAGTGAAAACTCAGTAATGATATCAAATATATTATTTAATTACGTCAAAGAAGAAGGTTCTTCTTTAATCATGGTAACTCACGACCCTCAGTTAGCTAATAAAGCCAAAAGAAAAATCAAAATTAAAGATGGAAAAATTGTTTAAAATTTCTGAATTTAATTTAATTTTAAAATATGCGTTTAGAGATCTTGTGAGAAACTATCGCAAAATTTTTAGTATTATTCTTACATTATTTATCAGTCTTTTTATTTTAAGTGCAATTTTAACTATTGAAGACAGTTTAAAAAAAGAACTAAATGATAATGCTAAATCTTTATTAGGCGGAGATGTTGAAATTGATTATAATAGAGTGCAAGGAAATTTGGAGTTAGTTGATAAAGTAAGAGAGTTTACAACAATTTCTTCAATGGTTGAATTTACAACCATGGTCTCAGGAATAAATGATATTAATCAGTCATTATTCACTCGAATTAAAACAGTTGATAAAAAATATCCACTATACGGAGAGGTTATTCATGAGCCTCTTGGAGCAATGGATAGAATTCATCAAGAAAAAAATACCATTATTGTTAATGAAAATATCTTTAAAACTTTAGATCTCAAAGTGAATGAAAAAATTAAAGTTCAAAATCAGTTATTTACAGTAGTTGGTGTGATAAAATCACTACCTGATGTTAGTGGCTTTGTAGCATTTGGTGATTTTGCAGTAACAAGTAAAGAAACTTTAGAGCTATTAAAACTTAATAGCCTGGGTAGCTTTTTAAATTATGAATATAAGGTTAAATTTAATGAAGGAGATAATACAAAAAAAACTAGGAATAAAATTAAAGAAATATTTAAAGATGATCTTACGGTAAGACTGCGATATCCTGAAAATTCAGCTAGTGGTCTTAGAAGAGTAATTGATAATTTTTCACAATTTTTATCTCTTGTGTCTATTAGCGCTATGTTAATTGCTGGTATTGGTATCGCAAATACTCTTTTATCTTTTATTAATCACAGCAATATGTCTATTGCAGTGAAGAAAGCTTTGGGGTTTTTTTCATTAAATATAAAGACCATATATTATCTACAATTATTAATTTTACTTACTTTTGTAAGTGTCGCCTCTTATGCTTTAAGTTTTTTATTGGTTCCTGTGGCTGATGTATATTTATCTGAAGGTCTAGGGTTAAATATTAAACCCTTATTTTCATTGACTAATTTTATTAAGATATTCCTTGTCGGCATGCTGGTATTAATCATTTTTTCTATTCCAACCATTAATGCAATTGATCAAGTAAAGGCCTCTAATTTATTTAGAAATGTATTTCAAAATTTACAATTTTATTATTCAAAAAAATCTATCTTTGTAAGTTTATTGTTTTTATCAGCTTTAGTAATGTTATTTGTCATTGGTTCAGCAAGACCTTTATACAGCTTAGGTTATTTTTTAGCTTTTTTCATTTGTTTGATTGTATTTTTTTTACTTTCAAAATTTATTGTTTTTTTATTAAAAAGTTTAAAAAATATGTCTAATATCCCTCTTAAAGTTTCAATTAAGAATATTACTCAAACGAAAGGTATTACTCCAATCACAATTATGTCTTTGGGTTTAGGTGTTACTTTATTATTAACACTAGCATTGGTTGGCACAAATTTTAAAAGAGAAATTGCAAAATCTATTCCTGAGATTGCGCCTGATTATTTTTTTATTGGAATACAAAATTCTGATCGAGATTTATTTGAGAATGCGATTATTAAAATGGATTCCAATGCAAAATTAGAAATAGTACCTTTAGTTGCGACAGGCATTGTTAAGATTAATGGAGTAAATCCAAGAACTTATATTAAACAAGATAATAATAGTTATTGGGTAATTGGAAGTGATAGACGTTCATCATGGGCAGCTGAAGTTCCTGAAGATAATCCAATAACCGAAGGTGAATGGTGGGATTTATCAGAACCTAACAAACTTCAAATTTCATTAGATAGTGAAGTTGCAAGAGATTTTAATATAAAGTTGGGAGATATTTTTACACTTAATATTTACGGAAGAGAGATTGAAGGAAAAATAGTTAATTTTAGAGCAGTTGATTATCGAGATTTATCTATAAATTTTGCTATGTTGTTCAATCCAGAATTTGCAAACACTATTCCACACGAATATTTAGCAACAGCTAAATTTGAGGATCAAACAAAATTCAAAGAAACCAAACTATTAGAAATACTACCAAGTATTTCAATTATAAGAATTGCTGATTATCTTACAAAGGTAACTAATATATTAAACAAAGTTTTTATCGCTGTAATTTTGATTTCAGCAATTACAATTATTATAGGCTTAATTGTTATCTCTAGTGCAATTATTGTACAAGGTAAGATTAAAGAGTTTCAAAACTTAGTTTTTAAAATTTTAGGTTTTTCAAAAAAAGAAATTATTCTGTCTTCTGTTATAGAATTTGTTTTAATATTTTTTTCAGTAATATCAATCGCAATATTTTTTGCAGTAATTGGCTCTTATTATGTTATTGAAAATATCTTTCAATTATTTTGGCAATTAGATTTAAAAATATTATTTAGTATTAGTGGAAGTATTGGCCTAGTAACATTATTTTTAATCATGTTAACAAATTTAAAATACTTAAACCCAAAAGTTTATCCCTTAATTAGAAATCAATAAAAAATTAATCTTAATTTGATAAAATATTTTTTAAAGAATTTATTTCTCCTACTTTAAATATAATTGCATCTTCTTTATTAAAACCATATTTTTCTGCACTAGATTTAAATCGTACAGGTGGTTCCATAATTGGTTCTAGAGATAAAACAAAAGTTCCCCAGTGTGTTCCCATGACTTTTTTACTTTTTAAATCTTGTGCTACATTTAAAGCTTCTTCTGGTGTTGTGTGATAAATCGATTTATCAAACATAGGCTTAAAGTCATAAGCTCCAATATTAATCATTGTTAAATCAATTGGACCATATTTTTCACCTAATTCTTTATAAACATTTCCATAACCAGTATCACAAGCAAAAAGTATTTTTTTATCTTTATACTCAATTAAAAAATTTCCCCAGAGTGTTTTATTCATATCTATTAAACTTCTTTTAGACCAATGAACAGCTGGGAGTAATGTTATTTTTAAATCCCCATTAACTTTAATTTCTTCGTACCAATCCATTTCATTTACATCGTTAAATTTATTTTTGGTAAAATATTTTCCAAGATTTAGAGGTGTTAAAACTTTTGTATCCTTAAATGGATATTTTCTAATGGTTCTCATATCTTGATGATCATAATGATTATGTGTTAATAATAATAAATCAGTCTTTGGAATTTCATTTAAATTTAAGGCAGGCTTAGTAAATCTATCTGGACCAAAAATTAAAGGTCCTGCATTTTTTGAAAATACAGGGTCAGTTATAATCGTTGTGTCTCCAAGTTTAATTAAGTAAGTAGCATGACCAATCCAAGCAATATAATCTTCATTCTTATACTTTTCTAAATCAGATAAAACTTTTTCTTTATCTACAACATGTTCTTTTGGAACAATCATGTCTATTTTCTTTTTCAATTTAATGAATTGTGTGTATGAAAATTTGGCTTGGCTTGTTCTAACTGGCGATCCTTCTGGATTTCTAAAAGTTCCATCTGGTAAATGATGATAAGGTTTTTTTTCCATAGCAATTATTGAAGAGTTATAAATAATAATTGAGAATAAGAAAATTAAAAATCTTACCATTTATATTGATAATTTTTATTTTTGAGATCTTTTAAAGCACTCAATGGTGTTTCTTAGCAAGCAGGCAATAGTCATTGGCCCTACTCCACCTGGAACAGGTGTTAAAGCTCTTGCAACTTTTGACACTTCTTCAAAAGCAACATCTCCAACTATACCGTTTTCAGTTTTATTAATTCCAACATCTATTACAATTGCGTCTTTTTTAACCCAGTCAGCTTTTACAAGTTCTGGAATACCAACTGCTGCAACAATAATATCTGCCTCTAAACATTCTGCTTTTAAATCTTTAGTTCTGGAATGAGTGATTGTTACTGTACAATTTTCTTTTAAAAGTAACTGCGCCATTGGCTTACCATTTAAATTTGATCTACCAATCATAACCGCTTTTTTTCCACTTAGATTTGGTTCAATTTTTTTAATCATTAGATAACATCCTAAAGGAGTACAAGGCACTGAACTTTCATAGCCTGATGAAAGATTACCAACATTCATTGGGTGAAACCCATCAACATCCTTACCTGGCAAAATAGTTTCAATAACTTTTTGCTTATCAATATGTTTTGGTAATGGTAATTGAACTAAAATTCCCGAAATACTTTCATCTTTATTAAGTTCTTCAATTTTATCTAATACTGTTTTTTCTTCCACAGCTTCTGGGTATCTAATTACTTCAGATTTTAATCCCACCTCATTCGCAGCTTTTTCTTTCATACGAACATAAATTTGACTGGGGGCCATATTCCCAATTAAAATAACTGTAAGCCCAGGAATTTTGCTATATTTAGCTTTTAACCCTACAACTTCTTGTCTTAGTTCTTCTCTAAGCTCGGCAGCTATTTTTTTTCCATCTATTAAAATCATATATTTCCTTAAAAAATCATTGGCGCAATGTACAACTTCATACACATTTCTATAAACCAAATCAATAACAGTAATATAACTGGTGAAATATCAACTGATCCTAAATTAGGTAAAAAACTTCTTATTTTATTAAGTGCAGGATTTGTTAATCGATAAGTTACTTCTAAAATAGAATAAACAAATCTGTTTTGAGTGTTCAAGATATTAAATGCAACGAGCCAGCTAATAACTACATCAGCTAAAACGACATATGAATAAAGTTTTAATATTTGAAGTACTAAGTAAAAAATAGCTATCATTTTTTCTCAATATAAATTGACTGACTTGGGAAAGCAAAGGCTGCTTTGTTTCCTTCAACAATTTGTTTTATTTCAATTGCAAGTTTTTCTTTAACTTCCAACCATGTTGAAAAACTATTAGAAGTAGTAAAACATCTAACCCTCATATCAATCGAACTATCTGAAAATTTTTCAACTCTAACTGCAACTCCTACAGCTTTGTCAAAATCATCATTTTTATTGATGTGACCTTCAATTTCATTTCTAATTTTTTTTAGTTGCTCAACAGTAGTGTCGTATTGAAGTGTTATTGCCCAATCTATTCTCCAGTTGGTTGTCTCGCTAATATTGATAACTGCATTTTCAGCAAACTGAAAATTAGGAATTATAGCTAAAGATTTATCGAATTTTCTTAAAACTGTTGATCTAAAACCAATTTTCTCAACAATACCCTCAATAATGCCTTCGACTAAAATCCAATCTCCTATCTTAAATCTTTTTTCAACTAAAACTAAAATTCCTGAAATCAAATTTTTGAATAAGTCTTGTGCACCTAAAGCAACAGCAACACCAAATAAACCGAGTCCAGCAATAATTGGTCCAATTTTTATTCCCCAAAGTTCAAGAACAGCAGCTAGCCCTAAAATAAAAATTAAAATCTTTAAGGATTTTATAATCCATCCCACTAACTCACGGGTTAACATTTTATCTAGCCCACTTAAAATATAAGAAATTGGTTCAATAATTTGATGGATAACCCAAAATATTAAAATTGTAATTAATGTTCGGTTAATTGTATCAACTATAGCTCTCCCATCATCTGCAAAAGACATGTAATAACTTGCAATAAAGAAACCTAAAACAATTGGTAAAAACCTAGCAGGTCCTTCCATTGCATGGACGAAGGTGTCATCTAATTTGTTTGTAGTTCTTTTTGAAATTGCTTCTAATCTTTTAATTATAACTTTACTTATTATTCCTCTAAAAATTAAAAAAATAAAAAATATTCCAATACCAATTAGTATTTGAAAAATATCAACTCCACGAATTCCTTTAGACCAAACAGAAATAAACAGATCACTAAAATTACTAAATATGTCCATAATTAAATTTTATATAGCAAAAATTCCTCTTCTCCAGGGTTAAAAAGAAAAATTTTTTTCCATTTAATTTCGTTGAGAATTGAAGAGGTTTTTTCTCCACTACACATCAAATTAGTATTCATCCATAAGGTTTCTAGCTGATAATTTTTAATTACATTTAAAAAATTAATCGCACTATTTTGTGAGTAAATGTAGGTGATTTCAGGCATTTTTAGTTTTAATTTTTCAATAAATTCTTCATCATATTTTTCGATTGAGTTGGCTCTGTAATTAATTAGTCGTTCTATCGTGTACCCACTTGATATGAGCTCTTTATCTAAATCACTAGAGATTATTTCTCCACTTATATAAATTAGCTTTCCTTCTGAAGATTTAAAATTTTGTAAGATTAATTCCTTAAGATTATTAACATTTCCCTCAGCTGCGAAAACATTTTGGAAACCAACACTTCTAGCTTTTTTTTCTGTAGCGTTCCCAACACAAAAACATTTTAATTTTTTATCAATATTCTTTATACCTAAAAATTTAATAGCATTAGTACTTGTAAAAATAATTCCTTTAAATTCAGAATAGTTGGGAGCTTCATATTTTAAACCTTCAATATTAATTAAAGGTAAATGAGATATTTCATGACCCAATGATTGAAATTTTAATATCATTTCATGACAATCTTCTAAGGGTCGTGTGAATAAAATATGCATATTATTTTTTGTAAGAATTATTAGACATCTTTTTAAGAGTTTTTCCCATCTCTATTCCTAGTTCTTCTGCTTTGTCTATACTCTTGAATGACTTTAAATGAAATCTTTTACTGCCATCTAGAGAAAAAAGCTCTACTTCAAGATTAATTTTATCACCATCAATGCTTGCAAATGCTCCCACAGCTGTTTCACAATCTCCTTCTAAAACCTTCAAAACATTTCTTTCAGCTTTTATAGAGCTATGTGTTGATTGATGATCAACTAGTTTTAATAACTTAATTAAATCTTCATCATTATCTCTGCATTGCAAAGCAATAACCCCTTGTCCTGCACAAGGTATAATTTCTGAAGTAGAAAAAGTTTGAGATATTTTTTTATTTAATCCTAAAGAATCAATTCCAGCATAAGATAAGATAATTGCATCATATAAATTCTCTTTAAGTTTTCTTATTCTTGTATCTACGTTTCCTCTAATTAATTTACAATCAAGATCGTCTCTTATTTTTTTAATCTGAAATTCTCTTCTAAATGAGGATGTTCCAATAATTGAATTTAGAGCTAAATCTTTTAAATATTTATTATCTCTACTAATTAAAATTTCTCTTGGGTCGTTTCTTTCTAAAAAACAATTTGTTAACAACCCCACAGTTTCTTCAGAGGGCATATCTTTTAATGCATGTACAGCTATATCAATTTTTTTTTCTAGTAACTCAACCTCTATAGTCTTAGAAAAAAGTCCCTTACCACCCACTTCAGATAATCTTTTATCTTGAAATTGGTCACCCTTAGTTACAATTTTTTTAATAACCACTTCCTCAATTCCAAAACCTTTTGAATGGTTAAGAATTTTTTCTCTAGCTTTTTTAGCATAGATTAGTGCTAATTTGCTTCCTCTAGAGCCTATAATAATTTTTCTATTTTTCATTTAATTGCTTTATACTTCATATTTATATTGAGAATGTATTATTAATAAAAACTAATTTGATGAATAAAAAACCCATAATTTTAGGAATTGAATCAAGCTGTGATGAAACAGCTGCTTCTGTCATAACTGAAAATGAGCAAGGTATGCCAACAATTTTATCGAGTATTGTTTCAAGTCAGGTAGATGTTCATAAGGAATTTGGTGGTGTTGTGCCTGAGCTTGCTGCAAGATCGCATATAGAAAAAATAGATTTAATTATAAAAAAAACAATTGATGAGAGTGGGATAAAAATAGAAGATATAGATGCTATAGCAGCAACTGCTGGGCCCGGTCTTATAGTTTGCTTGTCTGTTGGGTTGAGCTTTGGAAAAGCAATGGCTTCTTCACTTAATAAGCCCTTTATAGCTGTTAATCATTTAGAGGGTCATGCATTAAGTCCTAAGCTAAATTCTGAATTAAATTATCCATATTTATTACTTTTAATTTCTGGAGGACATACTCAATTTTTAAGTGTTCAAGGTTTAAGTAACTATAAACGGTTAGGAACAACTATTGACGATGCTGTTGGGGAAGCTTTTGATAAAACAGCAAAATTATTAGGCATAGAATTTCCTGGTGGGCCACAAATTGAAGTGTATGCCAAAAAAGGTGATCCAAATAAATATTTATTACCTAAACCAATTTTTCATAGAGGTGGCTGCAACTTATCATTTGCTGGATTAAAGACTGCTGTTTTAAAAATTTCAAAACAGATTAAAACTGATCAAGAAAAATATGACTTAGCAGCATCTTTTCAAAAAACAATTGAGGAAATATTATATAAGAAAAGTAAAATTGCTTTTGAAGAATTTAAAAAAATAAATAAATCAAATAAAAATAAATTTGTAGTCGCGGGTGGAGTTGCGGCTAATAAAAGAATTCGGGATGTGTTAACTAACCTTTGTAAAGAAGAAGACTTTGAGACAATATTTCCACCTATAAATTTATGTGGAGATAATGCGGCAATGATTGCTATGGTTGGTTTGGAAAAATTTAAATTAAGACAGTTTAGTGAGCTAGATCACCCAGCAAAACCTAGGTGGCCCCTAGATGAAGATGCTGCTTTCTTGAAAGGTGCAGGAGTAAAATTATGATAATAGGAAAAATATAATTTTTGGAGAAGATTTAAAAAAGATGATTTATATCCTGAAGTTATGTTAGAATTAAAAAAGAAAGGATAATCCAATAAATTATGGGACAAAAATGGCTAATGAAATCAGAGCCTGATGTTTGGTCGATTGATCAGCAAAAAAAGGCTGGTGCGAAAGGCGCTCCATGGGATGGGGTCAGAAACTATCAAGCAGCTAAAAATTTAAGAGGCATGAAGAAAGGAGATCTTTGTTTTTTCTATCATTCAAATATTGGAAAAGAAATTGTTGGTATAGTTGAGGTAATTAAAGAATCCTTCTTAGATAAAACTGACAAGAGTGGACGTTTTGTAGCAGTTCAAGTAAAATTTAAAGAAAAGTTAAAAAGAAATGTTACCCTTGAAGAGGTTAAAAACACTAAGGCACTTAGTCATTTATCACTTATTAAGCAGAGTAGACTATCCGTTATGCCAATAGACTCAAAAAGCTGGAAAATCATAAATAAGATGAGTAATACTTAGAGACCTCATGCCAAAAAAAAATAAATCAAAATCTAGGGTTAAAAAAAAAGTAATAAAAAAAACTAAACCTAGGGTTAAAAAAAAAGTAATAAAAAAAACTAAACCTAGGGTTAAAAAAAAAGTAATAAAAAAAACTAAACCTAGGGTTAAAAAAAAAGTTTCTAATAATATTATAGACCAAGAACTAATTATTAAAACTAAACCTGAGTGGGTAAAAAGTGCTTTAGTAAATAAAGCGAAATATCAAAAAAAATATTCTGACTCAATTAAAAATAACGAAGGGTTTTGGAAGACTGAAGGAAAAAGAATTACTTGGATTAAACCATATAAAAAAATTAAAAATGTTAAATACAGTAAAAAAGTAGTAAAAATTAAATGGTATGAAGATGGAACATTAAATGCATCAGCCAACTGTATAGACCGTCACCTTAAAGATAAAAAAGATAAAACAGCAATCATTTGGGTTGGCGACGACCCAAATGATACAAAAAAGATTTCATATAAACAGTTACATAAAGAGGTATCAAGGGCTGCAAATGGTTTAAAAAAATTAGGCATTAAAAAAGGTGATCGAGTAACGATTTATTTAACTATGATACCTGAGCTTGCAGTTACTATGCTTGCGTGTGCAAGAATTGGTGCTGTTCACTCAATTATTTTTGGAGGCTTTTCGGCCGATTCTATAACTACTAGAGTAATTGATTGTGAATCTGAATATATAATTACAGCAGATGAGGGTGTTAGAGCTGGTAAAAAAATTCCTTTAAAAGAAATTACAGATGAGGCTTTAAGAAAATGCCCTGATGTTAAAAAATGTATAGTTATAAAAAGAACTGGAAACAAAGTTGGTTGGATTAAAGGAAGAGACGTTTGGTATAATGATTTAATTAAAGACGTGTCAAATAAATGTGAACCTGAAGAAATGAGTGCTGAGGATCCTTTATTTATTCTATATACCTCTGGATCTACTGGAAAACCAAAGGGAGTTTTACATACGACGGGTGGTTATATGGTTTATGCTTCGATGACCCATCAGTATGTTTTTAATTATAAACCTAAGGATATTTACTGGTGTACTGCCGACATTGGATGGGTAACAGGCCACAGTTATATAATTTATGGACCTCTTGCTAATGGTGCAACAACAATAATGTTTGAAGGTGTTCCAACTTATCCTGACAGTTCAAGGTGGTGGCAGATAATTGATAAATATAAAGTTAATATTTTTTATACCGCGCCAACAGCTATTAGAGCTTTAATGAGAGAGGGAGATAAGCCTGTTAAAAAGACTTCAAGAAAATCCTTAAAATTGTTAGGAACTGTTGGAGAGCCTATTAATCCAGAAGCTTGGATGTGGTATTATAAAACAGTTGGTAATTCTAAATGCCCAATAGTTGATACTTGGTGGCAAACTGAAACTGGAGGAATTTTAATTAGTCCACAAACAGGGGCTATAAATTTAAAACCTGGCTCTGCAACCAAACCTTTTTATGGAATTAAGCCTTCTATAGTTGATAGAAATGGGAAGGAAATAAAAGGTGCTGGTGAAGGAAGATTATGTATTTCTCAATCTTGGCCTGGACAAATGAGGACTGTTTACGGCGATCATCAAAGATTTATTGATACTTACTTCTCTCAATTTGATGGAAAATATTTTACAGGTGATGGAGCCAGAAGAGACAAGGATGGTTACTACTGGATCACTGGACGTGTTGATGATGTAATTATTGTTTCTGGTCACAACTTAGGAACTGCTGAAATTGAAAGTGCTTTCGTTGCACATCCAAAAGTTGCTGAAGCAGCAGTTGTTGGGTACCCTCACGATATCAAAGGAAATGGCTTATATTGTTATGTTACTTTAAATATGGGGGAACAATCAGATTTAGACCTTGAAAGAGATCTTAAGCTTTGGGTTAGAAAACAAATTGGACCTCTTGCAACACCTGACATTATTCATTTTTCACCTGGACTACCTAAAACTAGATCTGGAAAAATTATGAGAAGAATTTTAAGAAAAATTGCTGCTAATGAACATTATCAATTGGGTGACACATCCACTTTAGCTGATCCAAGTGTTGTTCAGAGCTTAGTTGATAATAGAAAAAATATTTAAATCTTAATTAATTCTTGAAATTCTTTTTCAATATTTTCCCATTTTAAGATCATAGAATTTAACACAATCTTTCTGTCTAAAATTTTTAATTCTTCAGCCACTGGTGCCCATTTATATAAAGTTAGAGCGCTTTCATTAAATGGCCAAGATTTATAATATGTATTCCAATCAATCTTTTCTAATCGTTCTTTAAATTTTTCTTTTGCTTGTGAAATAATTTCTTCTGGCATTTCATTTTTTTTTTCTTTGGTCAAAATTTCATCATAAATTTCATTGGCTTTACTTATGTCCTTATAATTACAAAAAACATTCAAATACGATAGGCTATAAAAAGTAAGATCCTGAAGTGCTATAGAATAAATATTCCATTTAGCTTTGTTAATGGATGCTAAAAATACTTCATCATCAAAGTGTAATACCCACTTAGTTCCCATTCTTGTTTTTAAGTAATTATATAGAGTTACCTGCGATACCCAGGCTGATTTTGTTTGAATAAACAGTGTAAGGTCTTCTATATTCTTAATCTTTTTCTTTGGAAGAACTCCTTTAAACAAAGCAAATAAATAAACTTTAAAATCTTCTAGTTTTATGTCTTTTAATTTAAGTTTATATTTAAGCAATTTTACCTACCTTTTATATGCTTTATATTATAAAAATGGCACCAATTCGACCTTTTTAAGGGGTTTCAATCTATCTCATTATGGTTAAGGTTTCTTTCTTAACTATATAGGGAGAGTAAAAATGTCAAATAAAGCAAAACACTGGGAAAAAACTAGGGGGCTATTGTTTATAACTTTAGCAATCTGGTTTGTATTCTCGATTGGCATCTTTTTTTCGGAACTGAAATGGAAGCATCTAGCTTCAGACCTTTTGGTTACCCACTGTCATATTATATGACGTGTCAGGGTTCATTATTAGCATTTGTAATTTTGAATTTCTGGTTTGCGGGTAGACAAGAGAAGATAGATGAAGAGTTTGGGTTTACTGAAAGGGAGGATAGCTAATGATAAAAGGTAAATTTATAGACAATCTACCAAAAGTTTATGGAATCTATACAGGTGGTTTTATAGGATTCATAATACTGATGGCGATTGCTGAACAAATGGGAATGTCCGCAAAAGCAATAGGAATTGCATTTGTTGTTTTCACCATTGCTATCTATGCGATAATCGGTTGGTTATCACGTACACTTCAGATGGACGCGTACTACGTAGCAGGCAGAGAAGTACCTACTGTATTTAACGGAATGGCTACTGCAGCAGACTGGATGTCTGGTGCATCATTCGTTGCGATGGCAGGTGGTATTTACTTTAAGGGCTATGGATATATGGCACTACTAGTTGGATGGACAGGTGGTTATATACTTGTATCTACTTTACTAGCACCTTACTTAAGAAAATTTGGCTGTTACACAGTTCCAGATTTTGTTGGTACACGATATGGTGGTAATGCAGCAAGACTTGCTGCAGTACTAGTATTAACAGTAGCTTCATTCACATATGTGACTGCACAAATCAATGCAACAGGAACTATTGCTTCAGTAGCATTAGATATTCCTTTTGAAATTGCTGTGTATGTTGGATTAGCAAGTATATTGATGTGTTCAATGCTTGGTGGAATGAGAGCGGTTACATGGACGCAAGTTGCGCAATATATAGTTTTAATTATTGCTTACTTACTTCCTGTATTCTGGATCAGTAGTAAAATGGGTGCTGGATTCTTCCCACATTTAATGTTGGGAGATGAAGTAGCTAGAATTGCTGAACTAGAGGGTCAGTTTGGATTTGTGAAAAATTCAGCTGCCGACTTAGCTACAGTACCAAAAGGTTTAGCTGGAATAACTAAAGCACACTCATCGGTTAACGGAACAAACTGGGGATTCATTTCTCTAGCAATTTGTATGATGGCAGGAACAGCTTCTTTGCCTCACGTTATGATGAGATACTTTACTACTCCAAGTGTAAAATCAGCTAGAAGATCTGTAGCATGGTCGCTACTTTTCATCTTCATTTTATACTCAACTGCGCCAATGTTAGCTACATTATCAAAACTATCACTGATTGATCCAACACTTTCAACAGGGATTATTGGTAAATCAATAGCTGAAGTTCAAGCGATAGATTGGTATCAAAACTGGAACCAAGCTAACTTAATGTTTGTTAGCGACTTTAACGGAAATGGAACTCTTGAATTAAATGAGTTTTTCATGGGTGGTAAAGCTGTTGTATTAGCTACTCCAGAAATTGCTGGATTACCTTATGTAATCTCAGGTCTAGTTGCTGCTGGAGGTATGGCTGCTGCCATGTCTACTGCTGATGGTTTGATCTTAGCAATCGCAAATGCTTTGTCTCATGACTTGTACTACAAGATCATTGATCCAAAAGCAGAAGCTGCGAAGAGATTAATTGTTGCAAGGGTATTACTTGTAATCATTGGTTTTGCTGGAGCAACTATTGCCGCAATGGGTATCCAAGGTATCTTAGGTTCAGTAATCTGGGCTTTTGACTTTGCGATGTCAGGATTGTTCTTCCCACTTGTACTAGGTGTATGGTGGAAAAGAGCAAATGGTCCTGGTGCTGTTGCAGGAATGCTTCTAGGATTAGCAGCTGGTACTTGGTATCTAGTTTGGGTACGTACTGGTGGAGCTGGATTCTGGGGTATTACTCAACTTACGTTTGGTATCTTTGGGTCGTTGGTTAGTTTAGTTTCTATGGTAGTTGTTAGTTTACTAACAAAAGCACCAGACAGAGCTACTCAAGATATGATCGACGAGCTTCGTGTTCCAAGTGGTAAAACGATACTTGGAAAACAACACTAATTAAACTTTGTATTGAGGGGCGATTTATTTGCCCCTCAGTTAAGTTAAAAAAAATTCCTTTTTATATTTATGCCAGAAATTCATCCTTTTATTCTTACAATTGATTATATTTTAGGTGTTGTAATGTGGACTTTAATTGGAAAAGTTGCGATGAATTTTTTTCAGCGAGAAAATTCAGAATTTTTTTTTATGAAGGTTTTTGTAAAAGTAACAAACCCTTTAATACGTTTATTTAGACCAATTACTCCCTCGTTTATTATAGAGCCTCTTATTCCACTTTATGTGGCTTGGTTTTTTTATATGATCAGATTTTATCTAATGCCTTATCTATTGGGATATTCTGTGATGGGAATGCTCTCTTTTCCTTTAGAAAGTGAAATTGCTTCAGAAATTTATCGTATTTTTGGTAAATAATTAATTCAAATTAAAAATAAAATTGATACTACTAAAGTAGTAATCAATGAAAAAAATACAAATCTCACCATCAATTTTATCTGCTGACTTTAGTCAGTTGGGGAATGAAATTAAGAGATTAGAAGAGGGTGGTGCTGATATGATCCATGTGGATGTGATGGATGGTCATTTTGTTCCAAATTTAACTATGGGCCCTCCGATCATTAAAGCTTTAAGGCAATATACAAAGCTACCATTTGATGTTCACTTAATGATTTCACCTGTTCATAAATATATTCAAGATTATGCTGATGCTGGAGCTGATATTATTACAATTCATCCTGAAGCAACGAAAGATTTGAAAGAATCTATTCGCCTTATAAAAAGTTTAAATAAAAAAGTGGGAATTTCTTTAAATCCCAAAACTGAGATTGACCTAATAACTAATTTATTGAATGAAATTAATTTAGTTTTAATTATGAGTGTAAATCCTGGATTTGGAGGACAAAAATTTATGCCTGAAGTATTGGAAAAAATTAAAGAGTTAAAAAAAATAAAAGATCAAAAAAACATACAGTTTGATATTGAGATTGATGGTGGGATTAACTTTGATAATAATAAGTTAGCTATTGAAGCTGGTGCAAATATTTTAGTTTCTGGCACTACTGTATTCAAAAATAATAATGGAAATATAAAAAAAAATATAGACCTTTTAAAATCAATTTAGAATAATGATTTTTAATAATTTATTAAATTTTATTAATAACTCATATATATTTTCTAAAAAAAAATTTCACTCTCTATATTTAAGCTCAAATATTTATAATAGAAAAATTACACCTTCTTTCATTGGTTCATTAGAATATCATCCCAGTCCCAACCTACTTAGTTCCCTTATAAAATATGATAAAAAAAAAATTAATATCGAAAATTATTCATTAAACAGAATATGGGATAATGAGAATTTAAAGAAAAAAGATTATAAAAATTTAAATAGTTTTTTTTGGTTGTTTAGTTTGGATTTAAGATCCTCAAAAAAAGATACTCAAAATGTAATTTTGCAATGGATAGATAAAAATCATAACTACAATTCTAAAAGCTGGGAGCTTGATATAGTAGCTAAGAGAATAATTGCTTGGACCTCTAGCTCCAGACTTACTTATGAAGATGGTAGTACTGACTACAAAGATAAATTCAATAGTATTATAAAAAAACAAATTAATCACTTGATTAATGAAATCGAGCTATCAGAATGGATTGATGATAAAATAATAGTCTGTGCAGCCATTATCTTAACTGGCTTAACATATCAAGATAAAAACCGTTATTTAGAAACAGGGCTGAACTTATTAAAAAAACTTGTAAAATTTTCTTTTGACAATGATGGTTTTCCAAAATCAAGAAGTATCCGACAATTATGCTTTTACTTAAAATATTTTATTTTAATTCGAGAATGGTTCAAAGAATCTCAAAGTGAAATACCTGATTTTATTAATGAAAATATATATTATTTAGGTCAAGCTTATGCATTCACTTGGCAGAATAATAAAGCGGATCTGCTGTTCAACGGAAATCATGAAACAAATAACATTGAATTTGATCGTTATTTAAAAAAACTTGGATATACTTTTAAAAACCCAAGTACCGAATTGGGTGGATACACAATTCTTAGTAACAAAAAAACTTCACTCATCATGGATACTGGGTCAAGTCCTGATAAAAAGTTTTCATCAGACTACCAGTCGGGTGCACTATCTTTTGAAATAATATCAAATGGGAAAAAATTAATTTGTAACTCAGGTTATTTTCAAAACTACCACCATCAATTAAATGAAATATCAAAATCAAGTGCAGTTCATAGTACTCTAATTTTAGATGATAGGTCTTCATGTAAATTTAATAAAACTAAAAATGAAAGTTCTAAAATTTCTTATGGATTAAAAATAATAAAAAAAAATATTGTCTTTGAGAAAAATTATTGGAAGATTAATGCAGCACATGACGGTTATTTAAATCAATATGGTATAATTCATGAGAGAGAAATGGAGTTTTATCCTGAACAGATAAAGTTTATTGGCCTCGATAAAATAATTTCTAGAAATAGTATTAAAAATTTAAAATTTGAAATTAGATTTCATTTAAAGCCTAATATTAAAATAATGAAGACCCAAGATAATAAATCAATACTTTTAGATCTTGATGGTGAGGGTTGGAAATTTAATTCCCCTAACAGTAATATAAATATTGATGATGGTCTATATTTTGGTAAAAAAAATTCCTTTGTTGATAATCAAAATATAGTTATTTCTGGAATGACTAATGATGAAAACCAGACTATAAAGTGGGAAATTGCAAAATTATAATGAAAAAAATTAAACAAGCACTTATTTCAGTTTCTGACAAAAAAAATTTGAAACATCTTTTGAAGGTTTTAACTAAATATAAAATAAAATTAATAAGTTCAGGTGGTACTTATAAAGAGATTAAAAAACTTAAATTTAAATGTTTAGAAGTGTCAGAGTATACGGGGTCTCCTGAAATACTTGGTGGAAGGGTTAAAACACTGCATCCAAAAATACATGCTGGAATATTAAGTAAAAGAGACAACAAGTCTCATAAGAAAGAATTACAAAATAACAATTTTGAAGAAATAGACCTTGTTATTGTTAACTTCTATCCTTTTGAAAAAACTTTAGAGCAGACTAATAATCATTTAAAAATTATAGAAAATATTGATGTTGGTGGTCCAACAATGGTTAGAGCAGCAGCAAAAAACTATAATGATGTTACTGTCATTACTTCTTCAGATCAATATAGCGAACTAATTAATGAGATAGAAAAGAATAAAGGTTCTACTTCTATTAAATTTAGAGAAAAAATGTCTTTAGAGGCCTTTTCTGAAACAGCTTATTACGATGCTGTAATTTCAGACTACTTTAACAAAATTAAGAATAATAATTTCCCTAAAAAAAAAATTATCTACGGAAATTTAATTGAAAAATTAAGATATGGTGAAAATCCTCATCAACAGGCTGCTATTTACTCACAAACGCAAAGCTTAAATGTCAAACAAATTCATGGAAAACCATTAAGTTATAACAATTACAATGATCTATTCTCTGCTCTAACTATTTCCAAATCTTTGCCAAAAAATTCAGGAACTGTCATTGTTAAACATGCGAACCCATGTGGTGTTTCTATAGATAAAAATAACTTAAAAAGTTATCAATTAGCACTAGCATGTGATCCTGTAAGTGCTTTTGGTGGAATAGTTTCATGTAATTTTAAAATAAATAAAACTTTAGCTATTGAATTAAACAATATTTTTTTAGAAGTTATTATAGCAAATGGATTTGATCCTGATGCATTAAAAATTTTAAAAAAGAAAAAAAATTTACGCCTTATTGATGCAAAAAATTTTATGATCAAAAATTTAGTAAGATTTAATTCTGCCTATGAATCTATTTTAACTCAATCTGAAGATATAGAAAAATTTAATATTAAAAATTTTAAGATAGCTTCAAAAAAGAAACCTAGTAAATCTCAGTTAAAAAATTTAATTTTTGCATTTAATATTTGTAGATTTGTTAAGTCAAATGCAATTGTATTAGCTAGCCAGGAAACAACTGTAGGTATTGGTTCTGGTCAACCCAGTAGGCTTGATAGTTGTCAAATTGCTATAGATAAAATGAATAAATTTCAAAATTTAAATGAAGAGATAGTTGCAGCTTCGGATGCATTTTTTCCTTTTGTAGATGGCATAGAAAAATTAGTGCAGTCAGGTATTTCTGCAGTAATACAGCCTTCTGGATCAATCAGAGACAAGGAGATAATAAAGTTTGCAAATCAAACTGGTACTGTTTTAGTTTTTTCTAAAACAAGACATTTTAGGCATTAAAAATTTGATCAATTTTAGCTGCTAGAATAAAATCATTTTCTGATAATCCTTCTATAGCATGTGTGGTAATTATAATTTTTGCGTACCCCCACCCAAATGATATGTCTGGGTGATGACCTTCTTCTTCTGAAATTTCTCCAACTTTATTAATAAAATTCTGACTATTTTTGAAGTTTTTAAAGGTAAATTTTTTTTCTAAAAAATAAGTTTTCTTTTCATTTTCACTTACATTCCATCCATCTATTTTTTTTTGGTATTTATGAATTTCACTTATATCAAAAGGTAAAATTCCACCCTCGCAAGGGACACATTTTTTATTTAAAAGGTCGCTCATTATTTAATATATTATTAGTTTAATGGAGCGGGTCAAGGGAATCGAACCCTCTACCTAATCGTTGGCAACGATTCGCTCTACCAATGAGCTAGACCCGCTTATAAAAATATTATAAATAGACGTTTTTTTTAATGCAAGCAATAATAAAATTATTCATTAAGCCAATCATACTTATCTATAAAATTTTTTAGGATGTGTTTATAAGGTTTATACTTATCTTGATCGTATTTACGCAAACTACTTCTGATCTGAATATTACTTGCCGTAGATGAAAATAAATCTTTTCTCTTGTAGAATTCTAAGGCTTTTTTATCCCATTCAAGTTCACAAAAATTGAAAATTTCTTTTGATACTTTTTCTTTATTGTTTGTTAACTCCTCAAGTTTTACCGAAAATATTTTATTAGGATATTTTTTTTTAAAAAATTTAATCACCTTTAGATAGTTATTTGTATAATCTAAAATATCTTCTAGTGAATGTGTCCAAGAAATTTTAGACAAAAATTGTTGGAAAATAGCAAAAATATTATCATTTGTATTTCTAACCGTATTAATAATTTTTGCCTTAGGAAAAATTTTTAAAATTAGATCTATGTAAAGAAAATTTTCAAGTGATTTATCTATAAAAATATTATTTTTTGAATTAGATACACCCAAATTATCTAGTGCAGTTAAAAGTTTATTACATATTAATTCCGCATCTAACGTTGACATTGTCTTTTTTGGAGTACTAATAATTGACCAATTTATTAAGTTAGACTCACCTAAATTTAAAATTTTTTTTTTACCTGATGATAAAATTGCCTCTACAATTGTTGAACCAGATCTTGGTAAGCCAACAATAAAAATTGGTTCAAGGGTTTTTATATTATCTGAAATTTTTTCTTTAAATTCAAAGTCCATCTTGTTGTAATTCTTTGGTATAATATTTAAATAGTAATTTCTTGATTGTTTATTAATATTAAATTTATCCTTAAAAACATATTGGTGTGCTAGCTTTAAATTTCTAATTTCTTGATCAATATTTTTTTTTTTCTATCATTGTCAGCAAGTAAAAAAAAACCAGCAGCCATATTAAATGGTTCTAACTTTTTTTCTTTTAAAATTTTAGATATAAATTCAATTTTTTTTTCATTAATAAAATTTGGATCAATTTTATTTAAATTATAATAAATAGATAAATCTTTTGGAGATAATCTAATTCCATCCAAATAAAATTTTTTTGCATTTTTTTTATCTCCAATTCCTTCATAAAGTATTGCTAGATTAATAACTGCTATTAAATAATTATCTTTGGTATTTATTGCTTTTAAATAATTTTCTTCTGCTTGTTTTATTGATCCCTCTTTTAAATATATGTTTGCTAGTTCATTAAAAGCAATATGATTTTTATTATCATGATCTATAAAATTTATTAAATATTTTTTAGCATTATCGATATCATTTAAATTAGAGTATATTTCATATAACATAAAATATATTCTCTTATCAAATTGTGAATTTTTAATCAGACTTAGAAAAATTAATTTTGACTCCTCAAAATTTTTTTTATTATATAAATTGAACGCTTTTTTTAGTTTATCGTCTGTGTTATTCATTATTGCAATTACCTTATTAAAATACTATTAAATATAAATAAAAAAATGATTGATCTTCCTAAATTTATACCAATTTTTCCCATATCTAATTTTATATTATTTCCCGGGACAACTGTTCCATTAAATATATTTGAACCAAGATATCTATCCATGATTGATGACTCCATGAAAACTAATAAAATGATAGGTTTAATACAGCCCATACAAAAAATTATCACTGCTGTTCCTAGCCTTTATAAAATAGGTTGCTTAGGCGAAATTACTAGTTTTAAAGATACCTCTGACGGTAGGTACTTGATTGAACTCAATGGTATAACGCGCTTTAAAATTACCAAAGAAACCCCAACTGATAAGCTCTATCGTGAATGTGAGGTGAATTTTAATGATTATCCTAATGACTTAGATTTACAAACAGAAGTTTTAAAATTTTCTGACCTCGAATTAATTTTTAAAGATTTAAAGTCTTTATTTAAAAAAAAAGGATACATAATTAATTGGAAATCTCTAGAAAAACAAAATTTAAATGAAACCATAAATGCTCTAGCTATGGCCTCTCCATTTTCACTGGAAGAAAAACAAATTTTGCTAGAAACTAAAAATTTAGAAATGAGAAAAGATAAAATTGCTGAAATTTTAAATACTTACAATTATGATAGCTTAGAAAATACAACTATTCAGTAATTTTTAAAAGTTTAATCCTCTATCTGCGAGTCTAATGAAATAGTTAGTTAAATTTTTATTTTTTCCAACAATATTTAAAATTTTATTAAAACCTTTATTTTGAATTTTTTTATCAGCATTAAATACTTCATAAATAAAATCTATACCATTACAAAAAATAAAATTTTTAATTTTAGTTTTTTTTTCAAAATCATCTAAAATTGATAAATCAAGCTGCAAACCTAAATCAATTTTATTTTGAATTATTTCTGATAAGATTTTGATATCTCTAATTGTCATATTAAATCCCTGTCCAGCTAATGGGTGTATTCTGTGTAGTATATCACCGAATGCTAAAATATTTTTATAGTAATAATTTCTTAAACTTGATGAGCCCAATTTAAACCTGCTTAGTTTAAAAATTTTATTTATTTTATATTTAGGATTGTGTTTGTTTATTAAATCTATTACTTCGCTATCACTATATTTAATATCTTTGATTTCTAAAGAACATACGACTGAGGTTTGTGTTCTTGAAATTGGCAAAAATGCGATTGGTCCAGACTTCGTAAAGGTTTGAATTGCAGTATTATTATCTATTTCCTCATGCGTTAATATTGAGGTGTAAGCAAGATTATAATAATCTTTATCAATTTTTTTATAAAAATATTTTTTAGTTAAAGGACTATTTGAATCACAATTAACTATTAGATCATAATTTCTTTTATTAATAATTTCTTGATATTGATGATCTTTTTTTATTATAATTTTTTTGAAAAATTTATTTTTTGACATTTTGGTACTTAGGGAATTATAAAGTTCATAATTTTTTATCATATAAAATAAATCATCTTCATTATTTTCAAATTCTAAAATATTTTTATTTTTAAGTTTTTCTGAGCAGATTTTTATTTTTTTTATCTTCCAATAATTTTTCTTATGTATTTGAAAAATTTCTTGTGTAAAAAATTCAAAATTACTTTTAGATATTCCTATTGTTCTATTGGTAGAAAGATTTTTAATCCTACTTTTATGATAATAATGAACATTTATTTTTTTATTTATAAGGCTTTTAGCCAAAGATAGAGCTGTAAGACCTTCACCTATAATACAAACATTCATAATAATTTTAATTTTAACAATAAAAATTAGATGATACAAAGTGATTAATTAGACTCATTAATTTATGGAATTTAGAAAATTAGCCAACAACACAATTAATTTTGGTATTAATAGAATTATAGAGGTTTGTGGCATTGGTATTGTTATAATAGCCTTTTTTTTATTAATTTCACTTGTAAGCTTTTCACCTGATGATCCAAATTTTATTTTTCCAAATAATACTAAGATTAAAAATTTACTAGGTTTTCATGGAAGTTTTACAGCTGACCTTTTTTTTCAAACCTTTGGTCTAATATCATTATTAATTCCATTAACTCTTATAATGTCTGGAATAAATATTGTTTTAAATAAAAGAATTTTTTTAATATTAGAGGCTATTTTCTATATTGTTCTTTATTCTTTTTTTGGTTCTTTATTTTTTTCTTTTTTTTATCCTACTGCTTTCAATCTTTATATTAACGGTAACGGTGGATTTGTTGGAGTGTATTTAGAAGCAACTTTTTTAACTTCTCTAATCAATATTAATTCTCAACTTTCTTATTATATATCTATTTTTATCATTTTAACTTTATTTTTATTTAGTATTCACTTTAAGATCAATTCTTTTTATAGAATAATAAAAAAAATTTTTAAGTTTATTTTTAAAAAAAATGAAAAAAACTATACTAATAAAAATGAGATAATAAGTGAGTTTATACCTCAAGATGAGATTAGAAGTTTTATTCAGGAGGATTTACCTTTTATTAAAAATGATAATAAATTAAATAATAAAAATGTTAAATTTAAATTACCCACAATTAATTTACTTAAAATTCCTACTCAAAAAGATAAGGGGAAATTAAGAGAGGAAGATTATGTTGATAGTGAATTTTTAGAAAAAATTCTTTTAGATTTTGGTGTCAGTGGTAATATTAAAAAAGTTAGCCATGGTCCTGTAGTAACGCTAAATGAATTTGAGCCTGCAGCTGGTGTCAAAGTTTCAAAAATTATCAATCTTTCAGATGACATTGCCAGGAACACAAGTTCTGAGTCTGCTAGGATCGCCACTATACCTGGAAGAAGTACAATTGGTATAGAGCTCCCTAATTCAACTCGTGAAAATGTTTATTTAAGTGAAATACTTTCAAATAATGACTTCAACAAAAAAGATATTAAGTTGCCAATTGCTCTAGGTAAAAATATTTCTGGTATTCCAATTATAGGTGATTTAGCTTTGATGCCTCATTTATTAATTGCAGGTACTACTGGATCAGGTAAGTCTGTTTGTATAAATACTATCATTCTTTCTTTGCTTTACAGACACACACCGGACAAATGTAAATTTATACTAATAGACCCTAAAATGCTTGAATTATCAACTTATGAGGGGATACCTCATTTACTCTGTCCTGTAATTACAGAAGCTAAAAAAGCTGCTTCTGTCTTAGGGTGGGTTGTTAAAGAAATGGAGAATAGATACAGACTTATGACCAAAGAAGGAGTTCGTAATATTGATGGTTATAATAAAAAACATGCTTTAGCTATGCCCTACATCGTTGTTGTTGTGGATGAAATGTCTGATTTAATGCTTGTTGCTGGGAAAGAAATAGAAAGCTATATTCAAAAACTCTCCCAAATGGCAAGAGCTGCTGGAATTCATATTATAATGGCTACTCAAAGACCAAGCGTTGACGTCATTACTGGGACTATTAAAGCAAATTTTCCTACGAGAATATCCTTTCAAGTAACTTCTAAAATAGATAGTAGAACAATTTTAGGCGAACAAGGCGCAGAACAATTGCTTGGTAAAGGGGACATGCTTTATATGTCTTCGGCCAATAGAATTGTAAGAATTCATGCTCCTTTTGTTTCTGAAACTGAAATTGAAAAAGTTAATAACTATCTAAGAAGCCAAGCAGAACCAGATTACATAGATGAAGTCTTAAATTTTAATGATGAAAAAGAGATGGATGGAGATTTATCCAAAACTGCAGATAAAGATGAATTATACCAAGCCGCTTTAGATATTATTAGATCTGAAGGTAAGGCTTCTACTTCTTTTTTACAAAGAAAATTACAGATAGGATACAATAGAGCTGCAAGAATTATCGATATGATGGAAGCTGATGGAGTTGTTAGCAATGCAAATCATGTTGGGAAAAGAGATGTTCTTTAATGTTTAGAACAATTATAATTTTAATAATGTTCATTTTTACCAGTACGGCCTATTCCTCAACAAAAGCAAGAATAATTTCCCAAATGAAGCTAACTAATAATTTAAGCTTTAATTTTATACAAACAATTAATAATAAACGTGAAAATGGAAAATGCATAATATCATATCCCAAAAAAATTTTCTGTCAGTATGATGGACCTAACAAAAAAATTATAGTTTCCAATGGAAAATCTTTAGTAATTAAAATTATCAATAGTGGAAGCTACTATAGATATCCACTTAACAAAACTCCTTTAGAATTTTTATTAAATAAAGAATATTTGATATCAAAAATAAGTGACTTAGAACCAAGAGATATTGAAAATAAATACATAAATTTTAGAATCTTTGAAAAAAATAATGAAATTAATATTTTTTTTGACAACAAGAATTCAAATCTAGTTGGCTGGCAAACTGAAGATATTTATCAAAATTTATCAATCACTTTCATTTCATCTGTGAAAAAAAACCAAAAAATAGATAATAAAATTTTTTTACTCCCTGCTTATAATTAATTATTTATCTAATTAAGATTTCAGATTTAAAAACCTTCATTCCTCTTGCTAAATAATTTTTCAATGCATTCTTATGATCTAAAGAGCAAGTGTGAGCCCAAACTCTATCACAACCCATAGTAAATGAATTTTTAATTGCCTCACTTAACAAATATCCACCCAATTTTCTTCCAAAATATTCATCTAAAACACCAAAATAAGCAATTTCGACTTCATTGATTTGTTTTTTAAATAATAGTTCAAAGTAGCCAGCTATTTCATTTTTGTCTTTAAGGATATAGGTAAATAACTGATCATTAGAAATATAATCTATCCAATTTAAGTCTGTCCAGGTAAGTCTATCAATCCACTGACAATTTTTACCAATATTTTTATAAAAAAATTTGTTTAATTGAAAATCTTTTGAGTCGGCAAGCTGTACAACGCAATCTTTTGATGGTTTCTTAACTTCTTTTAATTCACTTGGAGATCTTATCTCTAAATAACTTCGATAAATTTTTTCTGTCACTCAACCATTTTTCCAATTTTTTCTCCTCCAAACAAATGGAAGTGTAAATGTGGAACCTCTTGACCACCATTCTCGCTCAAATTTGTTAGAGCTCTATAACCTTTACCCATGTCTATTGACATACCCAATATTTTTGAAACTTTCGTAATAGCTTTACTTAACGCAACTATTTCCTGATCAGAAGCTCTATTGTTAAAATCATCTAAATCAATGTACTCACCTTTTGGAATAACTAGTGCATGAATTTTTTTTTGAGGATTAATATCATGAAAAGAAAGAACATGGTTATTTTCAAATATTTTTTTACATGGAATTTCTTTTCTTAAAATTTTAGCAAAAATATTATTTTTGTCGTAAATCATTATCTATTATTTTTTTCTTCAATACCTGATTGTTTTTTTCTATTTTCCAGCTCTTTCAGGACATCTTCAAACTTAATATCAGCTGCCTCTAGCGTAACTAATATATGATAAATTGTATCTGCTGCTTCATGTGCTATGTTAGATTTATCATTTAGGGCCTCTTTAAGTTCTCCAAACTCTTCTTCCATTTTATTTATACACTTAGACAGGCCACCCGATAATAGTGAAGAGGTATAAGATTTATCTTCATCCTTATTTTTTCTGTCTCTAATTGTATTTACTAAATTTAATAGATTTTCTGACATAATTAAATCCTAACGGGAATTCCTTTTGAATTCAAATATTGTTTAGCTTCATTAATTGAGTGTGTTCCATAATGAAATATTGAAGCTGCTAGTACAGCACTAGCATTTCCTAACTTTATACCATCAACTAGATGATCTAAGTTACCTACTCCACCTGAGGCAATCACAGGTATATTAACAATCGATGATATTTTAAACATTAAGTCATTATCATAACCAATTTGAGTGCCATCTCTATCCATAGAAGTTACTAGTAATTCCCCCGCTCCACTATCTTCCATTTTTTTTGCAAATTCTATTGCATCTAAGTTTGTATTATTTCTCCCACCATGAGTAAAAACCTCCCATTTATTGCCATTTTTTTTAGCATCTACTGCAACAACAATGCACTGTGATCCAAATTTTTTTGAACTTTCAATTATCATTTCAGGATTTTGAACTGCTGCAGTGTTAATTGACACTTTATCTGCACCACAATTTAATAATTTGTTAATATCATCAACATCTCTAACCCCTCCACCAACTGTTAAGGGTACAAAACATTTTTTAGATGTTCTTTCAACTACATCATAGATTGTATCTCTATTTTCGTTAGAAGCGGTAATATCTAAAAAACAAATCTCATCAGCACCACCATCACTATAAATTTTAGCTTGCTCAACTGGATCACCAGCATCTTTTAAATCTACAAAATTAATTCCTTTAACAACTCTCCCATTTTTAACATCTAGACATGGAATAATTCTATTTTTAAGCATCTAATTCTTTCGCTAATTCTTCTAATTTAATATCACCATCATATATAGCTTTACCAACTATTATTCCTTCAATATTTTTTAAACCTTTCGCTTTTTTGATATCATCTATCGAAGACACACCTCCAGAGATAATTACTGGGCATTTAGAAACATCAGCAACATTAGCTGTCTCTTCAAAATTAGGACTTTGTTTGGTGCCATCTCTATTTATGTCTGTATAAATTAATCTGCTAGCACCATAATCATTCACTTCTCTTAAAAAATCTAAAGTCAATTGATTAGAGTTTTTTTTCCATCCTGAAACTGACAAGTATCCATCTTTAGCATCTAGACCTAATGCAATTTTATTTGGAAATTTTTGACAAGCCTCTTTTAAAAAATTTTTATCTTTTATAGCTGCACTTCCTAAAATAACTTTCTCAATCCCTACATCTGCATATTTTTTAATGCTATCAATGGTTCTAACACCTCCACCCACTTCAATTTTTAAATCAAATTTATTAACTATTTCTTTAATAACGTCCAGATTAACTGTCTCTCCAGTTAGGGCACCATCTAAATCAACAATATGTAAATTTTTAAAACCATGATCTTTATATTTACCAGCTTGATCAACCGGTGACATTTCATATTCAGTTTTATTATTAAAGTCTCCTTTGATTAATCTTACACATTTCTTATCTTTGATATCTATCGCTGGAAATATTTTCATAATCAAAGCCTAATAAAATTATCTATTATTTTTAGTCCAATTTTATCACTCTTTTCAGGGTGAAACTGGGTTCCAAAGATATTTTCTTTTTCAACAGAACAAACAATATTTGATGAATATTCCGTTGTTGCTGAAATTACATTTTTATCTTCTGGAATAAATTCGTAGCTGTGTACAAAATACATGTGTGATTTATTTTCTATGTCTTTAAAAATCTTGCTTTCTTTAATAATATAGATTTCGTTCCAACCAATGTGTGGAAGTTTGAATTTATTATTTTGATTATCGATTTTTGATACTTTTCCAGAAATCCAACCCAGACCACTAGTCTCTGTTTCTTCATAGCCAAGGTCTGCGAACATCTGTAAACCAACACAAATTCCAAGAAGAGGTTTTTTATTAGTAATTGCAAATTCATTAAGTGTTTCTACTAAGCCGTCTATGCCATTTAATGCATCAACGCAGCTCTTAAACGATCCCTGCCCCGGCAAAACTATCTTATCGCTTAATTTAATCTTATTTAAATCCGAAGTTACTTCAATATTAACCTTGGCTTTAGCGGCTTCTTTAAAGGAATTTATTACAGAGCTGATGTTTCCTGAGTTATAATCAACAATTGTGACATTCATTAAACTTATAATGAGCCTTTAGTTGATGGAATGCTTTTTTTATTTCTAGGATCTATTTCTAATGCTGTTCTTAATGACCTTGCTAAAGCTTTAAAACAAGACTCGATTATGTGATGACTATTGTCTCCATAAATATTTTCCATGTGGAGTGTTATTCCTGCTGATTGAGAAAATGCTTGAAACCATTCCTTAAAAAGCTCTGTGTCCATCTCTCCAAGTCTTTCCACTTTTAATTTAACTTTCCATATTAAATAAGGTCTATTTGAAACATCGATTGCAACTCGTGTTAATGTTTCATCCATTGGAATCATTGCATGAGCATACCTTCTAATTCCTGCAAAATTTTTTAGAGCCTTCTTTAAAGCCTCACCTATTGCTATTCCAGTGTCTTCTGTTGTATGGTGAAGATCTATATGAGTGTCACCTTTTGCTTTAACTTTTAAATCAATCAGTGAATGCTTTGATAATTGTTCAAGCATATGATCTAAGAAACCTATTCCAGTATCAATTTTATATTGACCCTTGCCATCAATATTAACTTCAACACTAATGCTGGTTTCTTTTGTTTTTCTGGAAACTTTTCCTATTCTGCTCATAATATATAATATGTATATAGGGATTAATTAACTATATCAATATTTGCAATCTACTACTTGAAGAATAAAAATTAATATCCATTTATAATCTATGACTACAATAGTGCTTATTAGAAAAAACAATGAAGTGGTGGTTGCAGGAGATGGCCAAGTTAGTATGGGCAATACTGTTATAAAAAGCACTGCTGCAAAAGTTAGAAAAATTGAAAAAAGAAATGTAATAGCTGGGTTTGCTGGATCAACTGCAGATGCATTAACTCTGTTTGAAAGACTAGAAGCAAAACTTGAAAAGCATGCTGGTAATCTTCCAAGAGCAGCTGTCGAGTTAGCAAAAGATTGGCGAACAGACAAATATTTACGAAGACTGGAAGCTTTAATGGCTATTGGTGACAAAGAAAATAGTTTTATAATTTCAGGAACTGGTGATGTGTTAGAGCCAGAGGGTGATGCTATAGGTATAGGATCAGGTGGAAATTATGCTTTGGCTGCTGCTAAAGTTTTATTAGATACAGATTTGAGTGCTGAAGAAGTTGCAAGAAAAGCTATTCAAGTTGCATCTGAAATTTGTGTATTCACTAATAATAATATTAAAATTGAAAAAATTTAATGAAAGATACAAACGTTACTCCTTTTCCAAAAGAAAAAACTGAAAAGAAAGATAACTCTTTAGTCAGTTCTTTATCACCTAGAGAAATAGTTTCTGAGTTAGATAGATATGTTGTTGGACAAAATAAAGCTAAAAAAGCAGTTGCCATTGCTTTAAGAAATAGATGGAGAAGGCAGGCTTTAAAAGGTGAAATGAAGGATGAAGTTTTACCTAAAAATATTTTAATGATCGGGCCAACAGGAGTTGGAAAAACAGAAATTTCTAGAAGACTATCTAAGTTAGCTGAAGCTCCTTTTGTAAAGGTAGAAGCCACAAGATTTACTGAAGTTGGGTATGTTGGAAGAGATGTTGAGCAAATTATAAGAGATCTACTTGAAATTGCTATTGCAATGGAAAAAGTAAAGAAAAGAAAAGAGATTCATGCAAAAGCTCAAAAATTAGCAGAAGAAAAAGTTTTAGATGCTGTGGTTGGAAATAAAGCAAGTCTTGCTACAAGAGAAAGCTTTAGAAAAAGATTAAGAGATGGTGATTTAGACAATAATGAAATTGAAATAGCTGTAAATGACAGTGGCTCTCAAGCTTCATTTGAAATTCCTGGAATGCCTGGGGCGAACATTGGGATGATAAACATTGGTGAGATGATTGGAAAATCAGTTGGAAATAAACAAAAGAAGAAAAAAATGACTGTCAAAGAATCTCATGAAATTTTAATTAATGATGAAGCTGATAAGTTAATAGAAGAAGATAAAATTATAAAATCAGCAAAAGATTCAACAGAAAATAATGGAATAGTTTTTTTGGATGAAATAGATAAAATTTCTGGAAGAACAGATAGATCAGGTGGAGATGTTTCCAGAGAAGGGGTGCAAAGGGATCTGCTTCCTTTAATTGAAGGAACAACTGTGAGCACAAAGTATGGTACGATTAAAACGGACCATATTTTATTTATTGCCTCAGGAGCATTCCAACTTGCAAAACCTTCAGACTTACTTCCCGAACTACAAGGTAGGCTTCCGATAAGAGTTGAGCTTGAAGCTTTAACTAGTGACGACTTTAAAAGAATTCTTAAGGAGCCAGATTATAGTTTAATCAAACAATATGTGGCTCTCTTAAAAACTGAAAATGTAGAATTAGAATTCTCAGAAGATGGAATAGATGCTATCGCAACTATGGCCTCAGAAGTTAATAATACTGTAGAAAATATTGGAGCAAGAAGATTACACACTATTATTGAAAGAATTTTAGATGATATTAGTTTTACAGCAACAGATAGAGCTGGTGAAAAAATTGTAATTAACTCTGAGTATGTTAGAAAAAATCTAGATGAGCTGGTAAAAGACACAGATTTATCTAAATTTATCCTCTAGTGAATTATCTTATCTTAAATTTATTTTTAAGATAAATATAGAAAGCACCACCTCCACCATCCTCAATCTTTGCATCTTTAATTTCTATTATCATTTTTATTAAACTCATGTTTGTTTCAATAAATTCTGGGACAGAATATTTTAATATACTTAAATTTTTTGAAAGATAAGGGTTTTCAACATTTTTAGATCTGAGGCCTTTACCTGTAATCACTATAATTTTAGTTACATTTTCATCAAAGCATTTTGTAACGAATTGCTGTACAGCTTTATTTGCTTCATCGATCGTATAACCATGAAGGTCTATTTTTTTTATTTTTTCCTGTCTTATATTGTTTTTATTAATAAAATCTTTGTTGGGTATTTTCTCATTATTTTTTAAGAAATTTTCCCAATCTTTCTTGTTTTTATACAAAATTTTTTCAGTTTTTTTAATTTTTGAAATAGTTCTCTTTACTAAATCCTTGGTGGAAGAATTTTTTTTATCTTTTAAAAAATTTTCCCAATCTTCTTTATCTTTATCTGAAATTTTTTTGATCAATTATGTAATAGTATCAATTAACAACCAGTTTGGATTTGATGATTTTATATCTTTTGAGAAAACCCACGTATCATAAACTGTCTTAATTTTTTCACTATCTCCTACAATTATCTTTTTATCTTTATCTTTTATGCAGGTTATAATTTCACTAACAAAATCTACTGTAACTTCTAAACTATATTCTATTTTTTTATGATTTTTAATTACAGCTGATTTAATTCCTATAAAAGTTATTTCAGCAAATTGACCTTTGTTTTCTCTATCCGAAAGAGCTTCTATAAATTGATCATGAATTTTTTTACTCAAAAGTGGTTTACTAGCTATTAATTTATTATCACTATCACTAAAATCTGTAATAATAGTTTCGTATGCAATTCTTGCACCTTTTAAAAAATCTTCTTGTGCTTCCTTTTCAAAATTTTCATTGGTAGGTCTTGAGCTTACTTTTATTTTTTGAAATTCTTTTTCCAATTGTGTAGGCACTTTTCCATCAAAACCAGTTTTTCTTCCTAGTATTCCTCTTAAACGAAGAAAGATAAAACCAGCTATCATTGCCAAAAGAATAATGTCAATATACTCAAAACTGTAACTCATAAACTATTAATATTTACTATGTTGATTAATTACAACTAGCAATTTAGAATAAAGACAAATGAACACATTTTTATTATTATTAATTGGTATTCCAGCTATTGAAATTTACTTATTTATCAAAATAGGCTCTCAAATAGGTGCCTTTAATACTATTTTACTTATTTTTATTACTGCTTTTTTTGGTGTTATTTATGCACGTTATGAAGGCTTTAACACTTTGAAAGCTGGGATGTCTCAGCTTGTAAAAAATGAGATCCCAGTTTATGAAATAATTTCAGGAGCAGCTTTAACTTTTGCGGCCTTGCTTTTAATTTTGCCAGGGTTTGCGACGGATTTGGTGGGTTTATTAATAATATTTCCACCAACACGAAAATTGATTTTTAAAAGAGTATCAACTAAACAAAAGACAAATAATAAAAAACAAGATTTTATTAACGGTGAATTTGAAGATATAAAAGATGAAGATGACAGAAAATTTTAAAATTCTAGCAGAATTTGTAAAAGATATTTCCAGCGAAACACCAGATATTCAAACATATATTTTTGTTAAGGAAAATATTGCAAAGTATAATCTTAACATAGATATCAACTCAAAAGCTCTTAAAGACAAAATGATTGAAGTGAATACCACGTTAAAATTTGAAGATAAGGAATTAAACGAAAAAAGATCTTATTTTGAGATAGTTTACGTTTCTATTATTAAAATCAATGAGACAGTAGAGGGTAAAGAAGACCTAGAGAAAATTATTTTGTGTGATGTGCAAAATAAAATTTATCCGAATTTAGAAAAAACTTTTTTAAATTTACTACACAATTCTGGTTTTCCAGAGGTTAGTCTAGATAAAAAAATAGATTTTACAAATTTGTATAAACAGAGATCTAACTAAAAAAATTTTTCTTCAGAGTATTTTTTAAATATTCTTTATGTAGATTAAGCTCTTCTTCTGAAGGTTTAATAATTTTTTTATAGTATTGATTCGTATTGTTTGAGTTTATTATTGTTTTTATATTCTCTTCATTTTTAAAATTTAAGGTTGGCTCTTTTTGGTCTAGAAGATTAATGTAAACTTTGGCTAATAAATCACAGTCAATAAGAGCAGTGTGTTGTGTTCGCTTAGAATTATCTACTCTATATCTTTTACACAAAGCATCTAGACTTATGGGTGATCCAGGAAATTTATCTCTAGCCATTACAAGAGTATCTATAGTATTTTCACTATTCAATTTTTTTCTACCCAGCAATGCTAATTCGTTATTCAAATGAGATAAGTCAAACTCGGCATTATGAATTACTAATCTTTTATTTTCTATAAAATTTAGAAACTCATCCACTATTTCTGAAAATTTTTTTTTGTTAGATAAAAATTCATCTGTATAGCCATGGACCTCAAGTGCTTTTTCAGAAACTTTTCTTTCAGGGTTGAGGTAACAGTGGAACTTATTTTCAGTAGGAATTAAATCATTTAACTCAATACATCCAATTTCTACTATTCTGTGACCTTCACTAACTGATAGGCCTGTTGTTTCTGTGTCTAATATAATTTCTTTCATCTTATAAAATTTTTTTGAGGATTTTTTTTATATTCATCTTAACAGGCCTATCAGTGAAATTGTTTTTAATAATAAAATGAGATTTCTTTTTTTTATAATCAAGTGGTAGTTGAATCTTTTTAAATGTGTTTAAAAGTTCTAGGTTAAAATTTTTTCTTTTTTTTAATTTTTTCAGCGTATCTATTTTCTTAGATTCAACAAATATCAAAATGTCATTTTTTTTATTAATTTTATTTTCTAAAAAGAGAGGAATGTCTAAAATTGTAATCTTTTTGTTTTTATTTTTTTTTAAAAATGTATTCATTTTTTTTCTTATTTCTAAATGAATAATTTTAACAATCTTTTTTAAGTTAGATTTATTGGCTAATATCGCTTTGGAGATTTCATACTTCCTTATGGGAAATGAATAAATATATTTTGGTAAAGTTTTTTTTAACTTATTGAAAATTTTTTTATCTTTTTTATATAATTTGCCTACCTCAACATCAGCATTGAATACGGGGAAACCAAAGCTCTTGGCCACATAACTTTTACCAGATCCTATATCTCCTAATATTCCTATTCTAATCATTTGTTTAAAAGCCTAATTACCTCATCATCAATTTCGGGTGTTATGTTAGTCCAAATTCTGAATGCTTCTCTTGCTTGCACTAAAAACATCATTTGACCATTGATAGTTTTGTTGCCTCTTAGTCTGGCATCTCTTAAGAATTTTGTTTCTTTGGGGCTATAAATTAAGTCATAAAATAGTGTCTTTTTATCAACATCAGTGAAGTCTATATTTATTTTATCATCCTTTTTTAAACCAACACTAGTAGTATTAACTACTATATCACAAAAAACAGAAGGGCACTCTCCCCATTCTATTAGCTCAATTTTTGGAAATAATTTTTTTAATTGGTTTGCATTATTTTTGCTCCTATTGCTAACCCAAATTACACCTGGGGATCTCCCAACTAAAAATTGTAAAGAAGCTACTATAGATGGAGTTACTCCTCCAGCTCCTAAAATAAAAAAATTTCTAATAGGTGCGTCTACAGCAAGTTCAGTGGTTGCAAAATTATAATGATCATGAATAGTTTTCAAAAAACCCAAAGTATCTGTATTATATCCAACAACTTTATTGTCCTCTTTATGAAGAGTATTTACTGATTGCGTATTATTAGCAGTCTGATCCAGTTCATCTATATAGGGGATAATTGACTTTTTAAATGGCACGGTGACATTCACACCAGCTATTTTTTCATCTTTAAGTTCTTTAATTACATCTTTTAAATCTTTTTTTTCTATTTTTCTTTTTTCATAAACACTGTCGAGTAAACGATATTTTTCCATCCAATAGTTATGTATCAGTGGTGATTGTGAATGCTCAATTGGATTTCCTATAACTAAATATTTCTTCATCTATAATTATTTAAATACTCTTTAATTTTTTTTATGGGTAAACCCATTATAGTGTCTTCATCTCCGTCTATCTTGGTAAACAAGGATCTGCCCTCACCCTCAATTTGATAAACATTGTAAGCATATAGTTCTTCATCACTTATTTTTGCCAGGTAAACTTTGAGATCCTCTTTGCTCATTTCTTTCATGGTTAAGGAGGCTTTGTCAGTATAATTCCATATCATTGAGCCACCTTTTGATATGCAAACTGAACTTACTAATTGATGAGTTTTACCATTAAGCTTTTTTAATATACTTAAAGCCTCAGCTCTATCATTTGGCTTCGAGATAATTTCACCGTTTAAATCTATTATACTGTCTGCACCCAAAACCATCTCATCAATAAATTTTTGACTAATTTTGTTTGCCTTTAGCTCAGCTAAATTTTTTGAAATAATCGTTGATGTTGCTTTTTCTTTTAATAAACTTTCTTTAATTCCGTCTTCATCAACATTTGCAGGTTCGACCCTACATTCAATTTTGTTCTTATCTAAAATTTTTTTTCTTATTCCACTTTTTGATGCAAGTATTATTTTATTAACCATTGTTTTTATATATTTCGTGAATTTTAATTATTGATGCGGCTGTCTCTTCAACTGATTTTCTGGTGACATCTATTGTTGGCCATTTGTATTTTTTAAATGTTTTTTTTGCTTCCTCGACTTCTTCTTTAATTTTTTGAATGTCTGTGTAGTTTGTGTTTTCTCTTTCTTTCAAAGTGATCATTCTATTTTTTCTTATATCAACTAACCTTTCTGCTTCAGTTGTTAGTCCAACAACACAGGTCATTTTTGGGTTTTTTTTTAAACTTTCTGGTATTGATCTCTTGTTAACAAGAGGAATGTTTGATGTTTTAAAGCCCTTATTTGCTAAGTAAATCGAGGTTGGTGTTTTGCTTGTTCTGCTAACCCCTAACAAAATAAGGTCTGACTTATGCAGCTCATCAACCAGGTTTCCATCATCATGATTCATTGTAAATTGAATTGCCTCTATTCTTTCATAATATTCTTCATTAAGTGCGTGCTGCCCGCTTGGGACGTGTGAGGCTTGTTGATTTAATAGTTTTGAAAAACTCAGTATTAAATTTCCCAAAACACCAAAACAGGGAATTTTTTTTTCATCACTTTTGTTTGCTAAAAATTTAGCAAGACTGCTATCAACAATTGTATACAAAATTATTGAGTTTTCTTTTTTTTTTGCTTCTTCGATAATTTTAGTAACTTGATTTTCTGTCCTTGTAAAAAAATATGACTTAACATCATATTCAATATTTTTAAATTGTGCCTTAATTGCTAAAAAGACTCTATCGAGAGTCTCGCCAGTGGAATCAGAAATAAGAAATATTTGATATGTATTAGTCATGAATAAAATGTTGATAATTAAGTATTATTTTTATCATTTTTTAAAAATACTGGTGTTTTTTATTTTTCTCTGTAAAACCCTGTTTTTATAAACATTAATAAACATGTGAAGTTTTAATATACATTTTATCTAATAATAATAAATAAAGGCCCAATTTAAACAAGATAGTTCATTTGTATAAAATATTAATTGTTAATAAATCGTGTATAAAATGTGTAAAACTATTAATTACCGTTATTCACATACTATATAACTAATACTATAATTAAATATTTACTTATTATTATGACCCCCATTCAAGAGACTATAATAAACAAGAAAACAAATAATACTCCAATATGGTTAATGAGACAAGCAGGAAGGTATCTTCCAGAGTTTAGAGAAATTAGAAAAGTAAATCCAAATTTTATTAATTTATGTCTAAATGAAAACTTATCATCAGAGATTACTTTACAGCCCCTAAAAAGATTTGAGTTAGATGCTGCAATAATTTTTTCGGATATTTTAATGTTACCTCATGGGTTAAATCAGAAAGTAGAATTTAAAAAAAATCATGGCCCACAACTAGGGCCGCTGAATTTAGATCAAATATCTAAAATTGATGAGATTGATTTTATAGAAAAACTATATCCAATTTATAAATCGATTAAAAAAGTAAGTGAAAATAATTTAATTAAAAATAAAAACTTAATAGGATTTGTTGGAGCACCATGGACATTATTAGTTTATATGATTAATAAACAATCACCAAAAAAAAAATTAATAAAAGACTTCTTTAAGGATGAATTTTTAATAAATAGAATTTTAATAATATTAGAAAAATTCTTAAAACTACATATTGATCATCAAATAAAAAATGGTGCAACAATAATTCAAATTTTTGATAGCTGGGCGGGATTACTAGAAGAGAAAGATTTACCAAACTACGTATATATTCCAACATTAAGCTTAGTTGAGTATGTGAGGTCATTGGGCATACCAGTAATTTGTTTTCCAAGAGGAGTAAAAAATTATAAAAATTATTGTGATATTGTTAAACCCGATGCTGTTAATATTGATTATGACGTAAACCCTATCTCCATATGTAAAGAAATTAATATACCCGTCCAAGGAGGACTTGATCCTAAGGTTTTATTAACAGACATAGAAAATTTAAAAAAGCAGGCTTTAAAATACTTGAATACTTTTAAAGATCACCCCTATATTTTTAATTTAGGGCACGGGGTTTTACCAGAAACAAAACCTGATATGGTTGATTATTTAGTGAAGATGGTAAATGATTATTAAATGAAAAAAGCGATTATCTTATTTAATCTTGGGGGTCCTGATAAAATAGAAAATGTTGAACCCTTTTTATTTAACTTATTTAATGATCCGGCGATTTTAAATTTACCAACACTTTTAAGGTACCCTCTAGCAAAAATAATTTCAAATAGAAGAGCCCCTATTGCCAAAAAAATTTATAAGGAACTTGGTGGGTCATCACCCATACTAAAACTAACCAAAGAACAATCTAGCGCTTTAGAATTAAAATTAAATCAAACCCAAACAGAAGACGAATACAAGTGCTTCATTGTAATGAGATGCTGGAATCCAAGAGCTAAAGACGTGATCAAAAATGTTCAATTATATAACCCAGACGAAATTATTTTAATGCCACTTTATCCCCAATACTCTGCTGCAACATCCGGGTCTTCAATTAAAGAGTGGAAAAGTGTTTGTAAAAAAAATAACTATTACGTTAAAACATCCACAATTTGTTGTTATCCAACAGACCAAAATTTTATTAACGCTCACACAAAGGAGATTATAAAAAAAATTAGAGACCTTAAAAATTTCAAACTAATATTTTCCGCCCACGGATTGCCAGAAAAAAATATTAAGAAAGGTGACCCATATCAATGGCAAGTGGAACAATCAGTAAAAAAAATAGTTGAGAGTTTAAATATTGAAAATTTAGATTGGGTGTTGAGCTATCAAAGTCGAGTTGGCCCATTGAAATGGATAGGACCATCAACAGAAAATATAATCATTGAAAATTCCAAGATTGGCAAACACATAGTTTTAGTTCCTATTGCATTTGTTTCTGAGCACTCAGAAACACTCGTTGAGCTTGATATAGAGTATAAAGAAATAGCAGATGCTAATGGATGCAAAAATTATACAAGAGTTCCGGCGCTTGGTATTAATGAAGATTTTATTAAGGCAATGTCAGAATTAATAATTAAAAAAAATGAATATAAAATTAATGAGAACCTTTATCCACCAAAAATACAGTGTCCTTCCAATTTTAAAAAATGCCCCTGTTTAAATTATGAATAGTTATTTATTATTTAAGAGCCTACATTTAATCGCAGTAATTTCCTGGATGGCAGGACTTTTATACTTACCCAGAATTTTCGTTTACCATGTTGAAAATTTAAAAGATAAAAACACTTCTCTAATATTTAAAACAATGGAAAGGAAATTATATTTTTATATCATGACACCAGCAATGATTTTAACTTGGGTATTTGGACTAGTTTTAATTTCTTCTTTAGGATTTGAAATTTTTTCTGCAACTTGGATTAAGCTAAAATTATTGTTAGTGATTTTATTAACCTTATATCATTTTTACCTATCCAAACTTCTTAGTGATTTTGATTTAGATCAAAATACTAAATCCTCTAAGTTTTTTAGAATAATTAACGAAGTACCAACAATATTGCTTATTTTGATTGTTTTTATTGTTGTTTTTAAGCCCATCTAAGCTTGTAATACTTAAAAGAGTATATATATTTATACTATCTAACAAAATCTTAACCCCCCCCACCCATGAATATACAAGAACTTAAACTAAAATCGTCTGAACAATTAATTACACAAGCAGAAGAGCTTGGTATTGAAAATGCTAGTACGCTTAGAAAGCAAGAAATTTTATTTGCCATATTAAAAAAAGTTGCCGAAAAAGAAGAAATAACTGGAGCAGGAGTTTTGCAGCTATTACAAGATGGGTTTGGATTTCTAAGGGCAATGGAATCAAATTATTTAGCTGGACCAGATGATATTTATGTTAGTCCAAGCCAAATAAGAAAATTTGGTTTAAGAACGGGAGACACTGTTGAGGGTCCTGTAAGGGCTCCTAAAGAAGGAGAAAGATATTTTGCATTATTACAAGTAATGAAAATAAATTTTGAAGAACCAGAAAAGGCTCGTCATAAAATTGCGTTTGATAACTTAACCCCACTTTACCCAGACAAACAAATGGTGATGGAAGTTGAGACAACCAAGATAGAAAAAAAACCAGATTTAACACCAAGACTAATTGATCTTGTAAGTCCAATTGGAAAAGGTCAAAGATCGATAATTATTTCACCTCCCAAAGCGGGTAAGACAATGATTTTACAAAGCATTGCAAACTCAATTGCTAAAAATTATCCAGAAAGTTATTTAATGGTTTTATTGATTGATGAAAGACCAGAAGAAGTAACTGACATGAAAAGAACGGTTAAGGGTGAGGTTATCAGCTCTACGTTTGATGAACCCGCTTCAAGACACGTTGCTGTTGCAGAAATGGTAATTGAAAAAGCAAAAAGATTAACCGAACATAAAAAAGATGTAGTAATTTTATTGGACTCAATCACGAGATTGGGTAGAGCCTACAATGCTGTGATACCAAGTTCTGGTAAAGTTTTAACAGGTGGTGTGGATGCAAACGCATTACAAAGACCAAAAAGATTTTTTGGTGCCGCAAGGAATATTGAAGAAGGTGGGTCTTTAACAATTATCTCAACTGCCTTGATCGATACAGGATCTAGAATGGATGAAGTTATTTTTGAAGAATTTAAAGGAACCGGAAATAGTGAAACAGTTCTTGATAGAAAAATTGCAGAGAAGAGAATTTACCCAGCAATCGATATAACTAAATCTGGAACAAGAAGAGAAGAACTTTTATTTGATAAAGATGATCTTTCAAAAATGAACGTTTTAAGAAGAATTATTAGCCCCATGGGAACTATGGATGCAATTGAGTTTATCAATTCAAAACTTAAAGAAACAAAAAGTAATGCAGATTTCTTTAGCTCCATGAACAAGCCAGCTTAGTACAAGTCTCCTACTAATTAATTTAAAGTTTTACAGAACTACAAAATTGAAGTTATAATATTTGCATGACAATTTATGCTCTTTCCACCGGCCCAGGAATTTCTGGAATAGCTATTGTTAGAGTTTCAGGAGAAGACACTAAAGAAGTAATAAAACTATTAACCAATGCAACACTTCCAAAACCAAGAGTTGCTACACTAAGAAAAATCAACAAAATCAACACTTCTGAGCTTATAGATGAGGGTATAATATTGTGGTTTCCAGGCCCTGAGAGCTACACAGGCGAGGATATGGCCGAATTTCATATACACGGTAGTAAAGCAGTAATTGATGCCCTACACCACTCCATTTCAATCGTTGAAAATTGTCGTCTAGCCGAAGCAGGTGAATTTACAAAACTTGCATTTCAAAATGGAAAAATAAATTTGCTGAAAGCAGAAAGTATTGCAGATTTAATTTCTGCAGAAACTGAAATCCAAAGACAACAAGCAATAAAAACTATGAATGGAAAATCTGCAGATAAATTTAATAGCTTAAGAGAAAAACTCTTAAAAATTTTATCACACGTTGAAGCAAAAATAGATTTTCCAGATGAAGACCTGCCCGAAGACATTTTGAAAAATATTAAAAAAATTTCTAATGAGGTAATTTTAAATATAGAAAAAATTTTAGATGATCAGAAGGTTGGTGAAAGAATTAGAGAAGGTTTTAAGATTGCAATCATAGGACCAACCAATGCTGGAAAGTCTAGTTTACTAAATCATCTTTCCAATCGAGATGCAGCAATCGTTTCAGAAATAGCCGGAACAACAAGAGATGTAATCGAGACGCATTTAAATATTGATGGTTATCCAGTTGTTGTTTCTGACACAGCAGGAATTAGAGATTCTAAAAATGAAATAGAAAAAAAAGGAATAAAATTAGCACTTGATAAAGCTGAAAATGCAGATCTAAAGCTGATCGTTATAGACGCCAAAAGCATTGATTTTAAAGGGGTTTTAAAAGAATTGATAGATGAAAATGCAATACTTGTAGTTAATAAATCTGATCTCTTAAAAGAAGATTTAAGTTCTGAAATAAAAAATTTTGAACATGTTTTAATTTCGGTAAAAAACAATCTCAACATAGAAGATTTAATTTTAAAAATTAAAAACAAATTAAGAAATAAATTTATCACAAGTGAAGATATTTTAATTACTCGTGAAAGACACAGACAGCATCTTGAACAAAGCTTAAATCATTTGAAAAAATTTGAAGAAAAAAATGAAGCCGAAGATTTTGACAAAGCTGCGGAAGATCTTCGTTTAGCAACACGACATTTGGGAATGATAGTTGGAAAAGTAGATGTTGAAGAGATATTAGGTAGTATTTTCAATGATTTTTGCATCGGCAAATAATCAACATTTAACGGGCTTTTTTAGCCTATTTTCTCAATTTTTGTTGATAAACATAACTAATTCATCGATTTTAATCAAAAAAACATAGCCACAATTGGCTCAACAGTTATTTCTTAAAAAAATACTGTCTGCTTGTAAATATCTATATCAGTTATAAATTTAACTTATGAAAAATGACTTATCATTTGAGGTAGTAGTTATTGGAGGAGGTCACGCTGGTTGTGAAGCTGCTGCAGCGTCTGCACGTCTTGGAGTTAACACAGCCCTATTCACACATAAAATTGAAACCATAGGAGAGATGTCTTGTAACCCAGCAATAGGTGGTCTTGGTAAAGGTCATCTTGTTAGAGAGATAGATGCTTTAGACGGCGTGATGGGAGAGGTTGCTGATAAATCAGGTATACAATTTAGATTATTAAATAGAAGTAGAGGGCCTGCAGTTCAAGGGCCTAGAACACAATCAGACAGATCATTGTATCGTAAATATATGCAGGAAAAATTATTAAACTATTGTAATTTAAGTGTTTTTTCTGATCCTGTTATAAGATTTATATTTTTAAAAAACACTATAAGTGGTTTTGAAACAAAGTCAGGTAAAAAAATTCTATGTGGCAAGCTAATCTTAACAACAGGTACATTTTTGAATGGTTTGATCCACATTGGTGATGAGAGAACACCAGCTGGAAGGTTCGACGAGAAACCCTCAACAGGGTTAAGTGAACAACTTGAAAAATATGATTTCAAAATAGGGAGACTTAAGACAGGGACACCGCCAAGGCTTGATGCTAGAACAATTAAGTATGATAATTTAGAGGAGCAGTTTGCAGATGATGATCCTTATTTTTTTTCTTTCTTAACTAAAAAAAATTTAAACAAACAAGTTTCATGCCGGATGACTTACACGAACGAAAAGGTTCATAAAATAATCCAAAAAAATTTAAAAAGAAGCGCAATGTACTCAGGAAGCATACAGGGGGTTGGTCCAAGATATTGTCCTTCAATAGAGGATAAGATAGTTAAATTTGCAGATAAGGACCGTCACCAGATATATTTAGAGCCTGAGGGGTTAAATGATCACACAATATACCCAAATGGAATATCCACTTCACTACCTGAAGATGTTCAGCAAGAAATATGTAACAATATCATAGGTTTAGAACATGTTAAAATAATTAGACCAGGTTATGCTATAGAATATGACTATATTGATCCTAGAGAACTATTTTTAACTCTTGAGACAAAGAAAATTCAAAATTTATATCTTGCAGGACAGATAAATGGAACAACTGGATATGAGGAAGCGGCTGCCCAAGGGTTGATAGCTGGAATTAATGCTGCGTTGTCTTTTAAGAAAGAGGAACCATTTATTTTAGATAGATCAGATGCTTATATTGGAGTTATGATTGATGATTTAGTAACAAAAGGTGTAGCTGAGCCTTATAGAATGTTCACATCGAGAGCGGAATATAGACTAAGTTTAAGAGCCGATAATGCCGACCAAAGATTAACAAATAAAGGCATTGAAATTGCTTTAATATCAAAAGAGAGAGAAGATATTTTTAAGGACAAAGAATACAAATTAGGAATTGTATCTAAAATAATGCTTGAATCATCAATATCCCCAACAAAAATTAAAGATTTTAATATAAAAATTGCAAAAGATGGTATTTTAAGAAAATCTAATGAAATATTGACTCAAAAAGGTGTTGATATGAATAAAATAAGAGAAATTTGGCCCGAAATACCTTTTTTTGATGAAAAAATAGATGAACAAATTGAAATAAACGCCCATTATAGGGGTTATCTTAAAAAACAAAAAGCTGATATATTAGCATTTAAAAGAGATGAAAATTTAGTCATACCAGATAAAGTTAATTATGATGATCTTTCTGGACTTTCAAATGAGGTAAAAGCTAAGTTTAAAAAAATAAAACCAAAAACTATGGGACAAGCTTTAAGAATCGATGGAATAACTCCAGCTGCTGTATATATTTTGTTGTCACATGTAAAAAGAAAGTCTATTAAGCTTATAGCTTAATGGAAGAACTTTTAAAAAAATACACACTACTAAAAGAGCAGAATGTTTCACGTGAAACATTAGCTGAGTTTGAAGTATTCATATCTATGTTACAGGTAGGAAATGAGAAAATTAATATTATAAGCAAAGAAACTGCTAAAAATAAAGTAATCAGAGAACGCCATATAGTAGATTCAGCACAAATCATTGAATTTATTGATCTAAATAGTAATATAATAACAGATATAGGGTCAGGTGGAGGTATGCCAGGTATAATAATATCAATTATGATTAAAAATGAGAAAAATTCGATTAAAGTACATTTATATGAAAAAAGTCATCACAAGAGTGCTTTTCTAAGAAAAGTATCTAGAGATTTAAAATTAAACACCAAGGTCATACAACAAAATATTTTTGAGGCACAAAATTTGGAGTCAGGTACAATAATGGCAAGAGCTTTTAAACCATTACCAATAATTTTAGATTTAGTTTGTAAAAATTTTAGTAGTTATAAAAATTTAATTGTGTTCATGGGAAAAAATGGGGAAAAAATTTTAGAAGAAACTTTAGTAAATTGGGATTTCGATTTTAAAAAAAAAAAAGTATTACAAGTGAAGATTCATTTTTATTAAATATAAAAAATATTAAAAAAAAACATTAACAAAAATAGATGCAAATTATTTCTGTAATAAATCAAAAGGGTGGGGTTGGAAAAACAACAACAGTAATTAATCTTGCAGCTGGTTTAGCTCAACAAGAAAAAAAAGTATTAGTAATTGATTTAGACCCACAGGGAAATGCCACTACAGGGCTTGGTCTATCCAACTTAGAAAATTCTAGTGACTCAATATATGGTGTATTAAATGGAACAAAGTCAATTCCAGAGGCAATTAGAAAAACAAAGTATGATAATTTAGAGATTATTACTTCTAATGTTGATTTGTCAGGACTAGAAGTAGAAACAGCCAGCGACAATGAAAGAGCCTTTATATTAAAGTTTAAATTAGCCGCTTATTTGAATAATTCTAGAGGAAGCTATGATTATATACTAATAGATTGTCCACCATCATTAAGTTTGCTTACGGTCATGGCTTTAGTTTCATCTGACTCACTTGTGGTACCACTACAGACTGAATTTTTTGCTTTAGAGGGCTTGACACAGCTAATGAAGACAATAGAGCGTATAAAAGTTAACTTAAATCCTGAGTTAAAGATTAGGGGAATTCTTTTAACCATGTATGACAAGAGAAACAAGCTTTCAGCACAAGTTGAAAAAGAAGCAAGAGACTATTTTAAGGAAAAAGTTTATCTTACGATCATACCAAGAAATGTTAGGCTATCAGAGGCACCTTCTCATGGTATGCCAGTTTTAATTTATGACAAGTCGTGCCCTGGAAGTAAATCGTATTTTAGTTTTACAGATGAATTTATTAATCAAGAACAAAAAATAGGAAGTGCAGCATAATGGATACAAATAAAATAAAAAAAGGCTTAGGTAGAGGCCTGTCATCTTTAATAGGTGAAACCAAAGCTGAAATAAATATTAATAAAGTTTTGATAAGTGATTTAGTGAGCAATAAATTCCAGCCCAGAAAAATATTTGATGAAGACAGTTTACAAGATTTAACAAACTCAATAAACCAGAGGGGAATTATTCAGCCAATTATTGTTAGAAAATCTAGTAATGCAAGTTCAAAATATGAAATAATTGCTGGAGAGAGAAGGTGGTTAGCTGCACAAAAAGCAGGGTTACACGAGGTTCCTGTTGTTATTACTGATGTAGATGATTTAAAATCTTTAGAATTTGCTATTATCGAAAATGTTCAAAGAAATGATCTAAATGCAATTGAAGAAGCGCGGGGTTATCAACGTCTCATTAAGGAATTTTCTTATGATCAGGAAAAAGTTGCTCAATTTATTGGGAAAAGCCGAAGCCATATAGCTAATTTTTTAAGATTACTGAGTTTACCAGACACAGTATTAAATTTAATTGAAACAAAAAAATTAACTCCTGGTCATGCAAAAATTTTAGTTGGATTGGATAATGCAGATTTTGTTGCAAATAAAATAGTTGAAAAAAATCTTTCAGTTAGACAAGCAGAAAATTTTGTAAAAATTTTTAAAATAAAAAGACAGTCATTTAAAAAATCAAAAGATGCAAACGTACAAGCTTTAGAATCTTCAATTATTGAAAAAATTGGGTTAAATGTCTTAATTAAAAACAATAAAAATAATACAGGAACATTAATTCTTGAATACAAGGATCTTAATCAGCTAAATAAAATAATTGAGATTATAAAGTCTAATTATTAGCTTTTTTAGAATTATTAATTATAAAATCTGATAATATATTTTTTCCTACAGTTGAATTTTTTTTAATCAAAAATTCAATCTCATTACTTTCATAAATTAAATTTTTTAATTTAGTTTTTCCCCAAGACTTCATTTGTTGAGTTACTAATGGCTTATCTTTCCAGAAAATAGGTGGTTTAAAAGAAGAAATTGCTAGGTCTATATTATTTTTTTCATCAACCAATTCATAAATTTTTACTAATCTTTTTAATTTTGCTAATAATGTTCTAATAATTATTATATTGTCCTCATCAGAGTAGTTATTTTCATTCAAAATAGTGATGGTTTTCCTGGTATTTTTAGCGAGAGAGTGATCAACAAGTTCTGATGCACTATAGTTGTCAGCAAGGTTTGTGAGTTTAATAATTTGATTAAGATTTATATTTTTCTTGTTTAACAAAAAACTTTCAATTTTTGCTAACTCATTACTTAAATTTTTTCTATCACCCCGACTTCTTTCTATTAAAATATTTATTAATTGTTGTGATATTGGAATCTTTTTATCTCTAAAAAATTGACTGATTATAGAATTTAAAGTTTGATTATTATCCTCATAAAATGGAGTACATATAATTGACTTTCCTTTTTCAAAAATTTTTCTTAAAGCTGATTTTTTTTCAAGATTCTTTGAATTCAATATAAATTTAATATCCTCTGGATTTTTTTCTATTAGCTCTTCTATAGTTTCTTTAATTTTGTCTGTGACTTTATTTATTATTATGAGTTTTTCATTATCAAAAAATGATTTTGTAAGGACACTATGAAAAAAATTATTTTTATTATCTAGTACTTCTTTTTCTTCATATCTAAAAATTTTATTTAAATAGTTTTTCTCAAATATGTCTTTAATAATTTCTTCTTTTAAACCTTCATTGTCACCATAAAAAAGATAAAAATTATGGTTATTTAATTTTAATTTAGTTATTTCAAATGACTTTAAGATCATTATTTAAGATTTTAAAAAAATAAAAATTTTTTCACACACCTCATCAATTAAATTTGTTTCTATACTTTTCTGATATTGAGACAAATCGAATTTATTGTTGATATTATTATAAACAAAACTTACATTAAATTGTTTTTGTTTAATAATTTTCTGCCCGTCATTAAGTAATAAATCTACAATTATGGAATTTTTATAAACAGAAGGATTTCCTCCCTTGTCTTTTGAAATAACCTCTAATTTTTTTTGACTTATTAATTTTAATTCAAAATTCAATTTTGAATTTTTCATTTCTTTTAAACCAAGAAAAGAAATAATTTTTCTATTTATTTTTTCATTTCCTTCAAACTTAATAGTTTTGATTGATTTTTCTAAATTGTTATTTTTTAAATATAGAGGCTCATATCCGCACCCAAAAAGTAAAGAAGATACAAATAAAAGAAATAAGGCCTTTTTAAACATCATTTTAAAATCAAGTTTATTAATTTATTTTTTATATAAATAGTTTTAATAATATCCTTATTCTCAGTGTATTTTTTTAATTCTTTTAACTCCATTACCATTCTGATTAAATTTTTTTCTTCAATGTCGTTTTCTGTTGAAATTAAGCTTCTTTTTTTTCCATTTATTTGAATAACTATATTGCTTTTCTTGCCCTTAAGGTATTTGTTGTTTGTTTCTGGCCAAGATAAATTCTCACTGATATTTAATTGATTTAAGCATTCACTTGCTAAATGTGGAATTATAGGGAGCATGGTAGTTAGAATCTTTATATAATTACTCAATAAATTTTCGTACTTATTTTTCTCTATCACTAATTTATTTAAAAAAGTATAAATTTCATGCAAGTTTGCAACCAAAACATTATAACTAAATTTATCTAGATTAATATTTATTTTATTAATTATTTGATTACTAAACTCTTCAATGGACTCATTAAAAGTGTTTCCTTTGTCTTTTTCAAACTCTTTAACTTTAAGTTCAATCTTCTTATGTAAAGTCCAAAATTTTTGTATAAATTTATATGAAGCCACCATTCCCTGTTCTGACCATTGTACGTCTTTTTCTGGAGGACTATCAGATAAAATAAACAGTCTAACAGCATCTGCACCATAACTTTTTATCATTTGTTCAGGATCAATGGTATTTTTTTTTGATTTAGACATAGACTCTGATGCACCAACTATAATTTTTTGGAACTTATTTTCTTTACTAAAATAATCTTTACCATTTTCTGAAAAAACTTCTTCAGGGCTGAACCAATTATTATTTTTATCTTTATAAGTTTCGTGACAAACCATACCTTGAGTAAACAAACCTTTGAAAGGCTCCTTAGATTGGATTTTATCAATTTTATAATCTAGGGCTCTTGTAAAAAATCGTGAATATAAAAGATGAAGTATAGCGTGCTCAACACCACCGATATATTGATCTACAGGCATCCAATAATTAACTTCATTCATATCAAAACCATCTATATTATTTTTTGATGAACAGAATCTTAAAAAGTACCAAGAAGAGTCAACAAAAGTATCAAGAGTATCAGTTTCCAGTAGACACTCTTCACCATCAATTATAATTTTCTTCCAACTTTCTTCGTGATCCAAGGGATTACCATTTACGTTTAGATTAATTTTTTCTGGAAGCTTTAAAGGTAGTTTTTCCAAGGGAACTTTCACAATTTCTTTGTTTTGTTTATATGCAATTGGGATAGGACACCCCCAATATCTTTGTCGTGAAACACCCCAATCTTTTAATCTAAAATTAATTTTTTTTTTACCTATTTTTTTCTCTTCAATTATCTTAATAGTTTCTGAAATAGACTCCACTGGTACCTTTAAGTTATTTAAAAATTTAGAATTAAAGATTGTTCCTGGACCAGTGTAGGCTTCTTTAGAAATTTTAAAATCATCTCCTGCTTCTAAGGGCTTAACTACAGGTATAACACATAGGTTATATTTTAGGGCAAAATCCAAATCTCGTTGGTCGTGTGCAGGACATCCAAATACAGCACCAAAACCATAATCCATTAAAACAAAGTTAGCAAAATAAACGGGGACTTTCATATCCTTGTCTAATGGATTGAGAGCGGTCAAACTTGTTTTAAATCCAATTTTTTCAGCTTGTGCTATGGACTCTTCGGTTGTTCCAGTTTTGGAACATTTGTTTTTAAATATTATAAAATCCTCATTTTTTTCATATAATTTAGATATTGGGTGATCCACAGAAACAGCCAAAAAAGAAAATCCAAATAAGGTATCAGGTCTTGTTGTATAGCAACTAATACTTTTAACTTCAGGGCTACCCTCAATTTGAAAATCTATTTCACAACCAAAAGATTTGCCAATCCAGTTTTTTTGCATGATCTTAACTTTATTTGGCCACTCATCGAGCTGGTTAAGGCCTTGAAGTAAATCATCTGAAAATTTAGAAATATTAAAAAACCATTGGCTTAATTTTTTTCTCTCAACAACAGCACCAGATCGCCATCCCTTACCGTCAACTACCTGCTCGTTTGCAAGAACTGTTTGATCAATAGGATCCCAATTTACATAATTTTCTTTTCTGTAAACAAGCCCTTTATCATATAAGTCTAAAAAAAATCGCTGTTGATGCTTATAGTAATCTGGCGAACAAGTAGAGATTTCTCTGTCCCAGTCAATTGAAAAACCTAATTTTTTCAATTGATTTTTCATAATTGAAATATTTTTTTTAGTCCATTCTTCAGGATTTAGATTATTTTGACGAGCAGCATTTTCTGCAGGCATTCCAAAAGAATCCCAACCCATAGGGTGCAAAACATTATAACCTTGTAATGATTTGTATCGCGCAAGAACATCTCCAATAGTATAGTTTCTTACATGCCCCATATGAATCTTCCCAGATGGGTACGGGAACATTTCTAAGCAGTAAAACTTCTTTTTATCTTTAATTATTTCAGCTTTAAAAGTTTTATTTTTATCCCAATAATTTTGCCATTTTTCCTCAATAACTTTAAAATTATATCTATCAGAATCCATATTTAAAATGATTAATCTTAGTAAACTGAATAAAATTAATTAATTAAAATTTTTTTCCAGGTATTTTATATTTGCCATTATTTTTTTTTATTGTTTTTAAATCTTCGTTATCAATCAGAGTTGCTTGTTTTAAAATTGCAAATTTAATTTCAGTATTTATTGTATTTTCAATTTTGTTAATTTTACAATTATTTTTAGTGTCACAAATTTTTTTGTGAATTATAACATCTATCGCATCTGATCTTATTTCGTTGGTCAAAAACCTTATAGTAATTTTAATTTCTTCATTTGAATTATTATCACTAAACCAATCCGTTACAATTATACCACCAGCGTAATCAACATTATTTAATGGTGCAAAATCTAATTTTTCCAATGCTGCTCTCCACAATGGATTTGAAGATGCAAATTGAAAATCACCACCAGATTTTTTTCCTAAATTTCCTAATTTAAAGCCTCTGCCTTCTTCCATATTTTTTTTAATTCTTTCATTTGCATTTGTTGGAATTTTTCTTGCATCAGTTTTTCTATAAATTCCACAAGCGTTTAGCAAAATCAAAAGGGCCAAAAAAATACTTAATAAGCGTATTGTTTTAATTTTAAAAATATTAATCATTGATATAAATTTAATTCAGTTCTAATATCAGTTTTAACATAAATTGCTTAAAAAATAGACAAACGTAGCTTTTTAGTGATATTTTTACAACAGTTATGGTTAAAATTTGATAAAAAACACTTAAAATTGGAAATTATTGAGATTGAATGTAATTTCCAATCATTCATATATGAAAACAATAACAAAAGGAAAAAACATGAATAACTTTAAAAAAGTAGGTTTAACAGCTTTAGCTGGATCTCTTGCTGCTGTTTCAGCTCACGCTGCTGAAATGACTGTAAGTGGTGCAACTATGTTAACTTATACTTCAGAAGACTCTTCAGAAGTAACAGGAAACCCATTTGGTATGAAAACTAACTTGGGCTTTACAGCTTCAGGAGAAGTTAACGGATACACTGTATCTTACATGCAAACATCTATGGACCAATTTGCTGGTATGTCATCAGCTAGATTATCTGTTGATATGGGAGACATGGGAACAATAGCATTTGACCAAGGTTCTGGATCAGGTTTAGCTACAATCGATGATAAAACACCGACTGCTGCTGAAGAAATCTGGGATGGTCTAGCTGATTCTTCTACGAGTGGTAGAGTTGGTGCAGCTGGTAGTTCAGGTGTTTTCAATTACGTAAACACTTTTAGTGGTGTAACTTTTAATGGTGCTGCTAGAACTGGTTCAGGAACTAAGAACTCTGATGGATCTTCATCAGGTGCTGGTGGAAATGCATGGGATTTTGCATTAACTGCTTCTGGCGATACTATGGGCGTTGAAGGTTTAACTGCAGGCTTAGGTTATGGTCAAGCAGAAAACGGAAGTGCTACTTTAACTTCAGACAACGATGATCAACACATGACTGTTTTTGCTAACTACTCAATGGGAATGGTTACTGCTGGTGTTCAAATGTCTGGGATCAATAAAGGAGCTAAAGCTTCAACTGACCAAGAGTTCACTGCATGGGGAGTTGCGTTAAACGTAAACGAAAACCTTTCAGTATCTTATGGTGAAAGTGAAGTTGACTTCTTGAAACCAAGTGCAAAACACGTAACTGAAAGTAAAGAAGGTTTCGCTGTAGCTTACACTATGGGTTCTATGAAAATTGCTGGAAACAGAAATGAAGTATCTGGTGAAGCAGGAGTTACAGGAGCTTCTGATTCAATGACAGAAATCGCTCTTTCTTTTGCGTTCTAGTAAGACTTAAAATTATTAAAAAAGCCCCAATTTATTGGGGCTTTTTTTTTGAATGAAATTTAAATTAGTTTATTTAAATCTGACAAATATGGTGCAAATTTTTCAAAAGATTTTAAAGAACTTCGATATATAGGTTTTCTTGCCTGAGCTGTACTCATCGTTTTTATTGGGCTTTTATTTTTGTGAAAATCTAAACAATTTTCTTCCCAGTTCAAATCACAAAATCTGATAATTTTTTCAATTTCAGTCCTAGGTGAATCTATAATTTTTTCATATTTTGCTTCAAATATAAAGCCAGGAAGTTTAGTTAGCCAAAAACTCATTAGTTCTAGGTAAATATTATAATAAGTTACAAGTTCTTTCTGATTGTATCCAAAATCTAAGCCACCCTCAAAGAAGTTTTTATAAATTGAGAGACAATTATCTTTTGGATCTCTAGAACAGTGAATTATTTTTGCATGAGGAAAAAGGATTTTAATAATACCAATCCATCTAAAGTTCAAAGGTGCTTTGTCAGTAATAAAGGACTCTGTGGAATTAAATCTTTTAAGATAATTAAAATATTTTATTCTTAGTTGGTCAGCAAAAGAGTTATCTTCAAGTAGTTTTGATAAACCTTCTTCAGATAAAAAATCATTAATGATAAGTTCATTTTTTATAATTTTGGAAATCTGTGGAAGCTCTCCAGCACCAAAAACGTTAGAGTGTGAGCAAATTATCTGTTCTACTAACGAGGTGCCAGATCTTGGCATACCAAGAATAAATATTAATTGTTTTTCTTGTATATTCTCTTTTTTAATTTGTGAAAAATTTATTTTATCGAAAATTAATTTTGTTTTATCAAAAAACTTAATTTCTTTATTTATATCAAAATTTAGAGATTTTCTCCAAATTGAATTTGCTAGGTCAAAATTTTTGAAGGATTCTTCAATTAAATCCATATCTTCTTCGGCTTTTGAAATTGCAAACAAAAGGTTGGTTTTCTGAACAACATTCAATTCTAGATCTTGAAATTTTGCTTTCATTTCCTGGTAATGATTATTTTTATCTAAATATTTTTGTGATTGAGAAATCAACATATCTGCTTGTGTGAACTTAGGATCAAGTAAAAGTGTTTTTTTAGCAAAATCAATTGCTAAGTCAAATTTTCCTAAACCTTGATATGCAAGTGCTAAAGAATAATGAATTATTGGAACTTTATCATTAACATCGAGTGCTTTATTATATAAATTTATAGCAACATCAAAATCATTATTATCTCGCTTTAAATTACCATAATTAATATATGCATTTATATAATTTGGGTTTTTTTCTATTATTTTTTTAAACAACTTTTCTGCTAGTTCGGTTTCTCCAGTATTTTTATAAACATTTGCTAAGTTATTATTGATCGCAACATTTGTGGGATCCAGTTTGCTTCCTTTAATAAAAATTTCCTTAGCTAAATTTAAACTACCAATATTTTGATAGGCAGAACCGAGTATATTATATAAAATTAAGTAGTTAGGATATTTTCGAATAACCTTCTTAGATTTTATTATCAAATCATTAAATTTACGACTATTAAATAAATTTAATAAAATTTGAATCTCATTTTCTATTTTATTCATTTTTATATTTATAAATAATTATTATGTTTAAAGTAGGATATTCCAGCAAAACCATCAGCATTTACCATTTTTAGTTTTTTAATGTTTAGGCTGTTAATACCACCTAAGGCAATAACTTTCTGTTTTGTTTTTGATGCAAGTAGATTAAATTTTACAGGGTTTAAAAAATTTTTACTTTTTTTGATTAAAAATAAGGGTGATATAAAAATTAATTTTGCACCTTGTTGTTCTTTAATTCTCATTTCCCTTCTATTATGTGCAGAACCAATTATTGTAAAATTCTTATTAATACTTCCTATTCTAGTGTTTAGGCTTTTATTAAAAGAAGGTAGATAAACCCCATCAAGGTTAAGTTTTAATGCTAGTTTTAAATTATTAGATAAAAAAAATTTACGTCTCTGTTTTTTGCAAAATTTTTTAATAGTAATAATTAATTTTTCATTATATTTTTCTTCATAGTCTCTAAAAATTATTGAGACTTTATTATCTAATTTTCTGATATAACTTTCTTCAAAAGAATTTATAAAGTAAAAAATATTAGGTAATTGATTATGCATATAAATGTAGATAATTTAATTCAGATTGAGAAAGAAATACAATTAAATATTAGTAAATTTAATAAATGTATAATGAAACCAAAAATTATTGCTGTTACTAAAACACATCCAATGACGAGTATATTACCGTTACTAAATTATGGACACTTAGATTATGGAGAAAATAAAGTTCAAGAAGCCCTAGAAAAATGGATAGAAATTAAAAACAACAAAAATATTAATCTTCATCTAATCGGAAGACTTCAAACAAATAAAGTTAAATTTGCTCTAAAAATATTTGATTATATTCACTCATTAGACAATGAAAAATTAGCAACTAAAATTGCAGACGAACAAGCAAAACAAAGTAAAAAACCAAAAATATTTATACAAGTCAATATTGGAAATGAAGATCAAAAAACTGGAGTTAAAAAAGAAAGATTAGTTGAATTTTATAAATTTTGTAAAAATTTAAAATTAAATATTATTGGTACAATGTGCATTCCACCTAATAATGAAAATGCAGCAAATTATTTTTCAGAAATGAATATAATTAATCAAAAGTTAAATTTTAAAGAATTGAGCATGGGAATGTCAGCTGATTACATGGAGGCAATAAAAAATGATGCAACATATATTAGGGTAGGTTCCAAAATTTTTGGTAAAAGAGATTAGCCTATTTTTACTTTAGTCTTTTTTTTTATTAGTTTTAATAAAATTTCAAAATCTTTTTTTTTTAAAGCAATACATCCTGCTGTTGGTTTGTAGTTATTAGTTAAATGAATAAATATAGCACTCCCTTTATTTGAAATTTTTTTCTCATTATGGTTAATAGAAAGCACATAATCATACTTATGATCATCTCTATATAAACTTTCTTTGCTTCTTTTATTATAAATTTTAATTTCTTCATTATACCTTTTGTGGTGTGGATCATCACACCATGCCATATTTTTCTTAATAATTTTCTTCTTAATTTGACATCTTGGAATACCAACACGATCTTTTCTAAAGTATAATTTTTTTAAGCTGAATAATCCTTTAGGCGTCGAATAATCTCCCTCTTTTTTATCTGAATTTAAGCCATTTTTTCCAACACAGCATTTGAAGATAAAATCATCGATTATAAGGGTGTTTTTATTTTTTACATGAATTATCATAGTTAATATTAAATATGATTAGCCAAAATGTTTTTATTATAAATTTTAATTTACTATATGAAATCTTAGATGAGATTAAAGAAAATTTATCTTTTAAAATCATAAAATTTGAAAATGAGGATGATTTCATTAAGGATACTCATTTAGATATAACAAATTCTTTAATAATTTCCAAATTCAAAGAAAAACTAATAGTAAAAAAAAATATAACAGAGAGAAACCTGTTAAGTTTTAATAATTTCCACCCTCCTTTCTCTTTATATAAACTATTAGAATTAATAAATATTCGATTAATTAAGCTAAGATTTAACCACCAATCGAAAATTAATATAAAAGACTATGAGCTAAACCTAAATTCTAAATTTCTTTTTAAAGATGACTCAAGTTTAAAGTTAACTGAAAAAGAGATTGAAATTATTTTATATTTGAATGAATCAAAAACAAAACATGATGTATCTGATCTGCAAAAAAATATATGGGGCTATTCTTTAGATATGGAAACTCATACAGTTGAAACACATATTTATAGATTAAGAAAAAAAATAAGTAATAAATTTAATGATGAAAATTTTATATTAAGTCACCAAAATGGTTATTTTATACCTTAAAATAAGACTAATTTAGTCTAGCTCCAACTTTTTGAATTATTTTTGAAGACATTTCTGTTCCTTTTTCAAGACTCTCTTTTATTGAAAAATTATTAATAAAACCATGAAGAAAACCTGCCGCAAACAAATCCCCTGCTCCTGTTAAGTCTACAATCTTTAAATTTGATTTACATTCACACTCTAAAATATCATTATTTTCTATGGCAATACTTCCTTTTTCTCCACGAGTAATAACAAGAAGTTTTCCCAACTGTTTTCCAAATGTAACAACATCATTAAAATTATTTGTATTAATTAAAGACTTAATCTCTTGTTCATTGGCAAAAATAATATCAAGTTTATTTTTAACTAAATCTAAAAAATTATATTTATGTCTTTCTACACAAAATTGATCTGATAAAGACATTGCTTTTTTATTAGCAAGTGACATTGCTTTATCAAATGCAGATTTTGGTTCACCCTCATCCCACAAATAACCTTCCAAAAATATCATATCACTATTATTTATAACTTTTTCATCAATATCATTTTTATTAATTTTTCCTGCTATACCTAAAAAAGTTACCATTGTTCTTTCTGTATCAGGGGTAATTAATATTAAACATGTTCCAGTTGGTAAAAGCTCTTTTTTTTTTTGTAAAAGTACTGTACCTTCTCTTTAATTAAGCCTTTCTCATATTTTTTTCCTAGTTCATCAGAATTAATTTTACCAATAAAACCAACATCATTTCCTAATTGTGATAGTCCCACAATTGAGTTTGCTACAGATCCACCAGATACAGTTTCTTCAATTTTTAGTTTGGATAAAAGTTTTTTGAATTCATCTTCATCTACTAATTTCATGGTACTTTTTATTAACCCATTTTCTACCAAATATTGATCATCTACATTGCATATAACATCGACAATTGCATTACCTATTCCCAGTATTTTCATATTAAGCTTTTTTTATTTTAATGGGGTTTTTTCTATTAGGATAACAAGTCGTACAAATTATACAAGTCAAACCATAACACTCTCTTGCTTTACAAAATTCCCTTCCATAATAAATTATCTGCAAATGTAACTTGCTCCACGTTTTTTTAGGAAATAATTTTTTTAAATCGTTCTCAGTTTGAATAACATTTTTCCCATTCGTTAAGCCCCATCTTTGGGCTAGCCTATGAATATGGGTATCGACAGCAAAAGCTGGTATACCAAAACCTTGAGACATTACCACACTTGCTGTTTTATGGCCCACACCAGGCAGTTTTTCCAGCTCAACGAAGCTTTTAGGTACTTTTCCACCATGTCTCACTAAAAGTTGTTTAGACATCAAGTATATACTTTTTGCTTTAACCCGAAAGATACCTATGCTTTTGATTAATTTTTCAATTTTTTTTCTACCTAACTTTACAAAATGCTCAGGCTTATAATAGCTTGGATATATATTTTTAGTTACATTGTTAACATTTAGATCAGTACACTGTGCTGACAAAAGAACAGATGTTAAAAGGGTAAATTTATTTCTATGATCTAGAGGAATAGGGACTGATGGATAAATTTTATTTAAAATTTTAAGTATTTTTTTGGCTTTTGCTTTTTTTGGATTATTCAAAATTCAATAAGTCTCTCATTGAATAAAGTCCTGGTTTTTTATTTATAAGCCATTTTGCACCAGTTAAAGCACCATCTGAGTATAAGGATCTATCAAATGCCTCATGATTTAATTTTATTATTTCTTTACCGCTAGAGAATGTTATCTCATGCTCTCCAATAATTTCACCTTTTCTAATTGAGTTAAAATTAATTTTTTTCCCATACGGAAAAGATTTTTTATTTAAAAATTTCTTGCCAATCAAATTATAAAAATTTTTATTTTTTCCTTTAGCTATACCTTTTCCAAGCATTAAAGCAGTTCCAGATGGATAATCTTTTTTATGTTTGTGATGAACCTCAAATACTTTACTTAGATACTCTTCATTTAATGATTTTGAGGCTATTTCAGTTAAATATATTAATAAATTCACTCCTAAGCTCATATTACCAGCTTTTAATATAGGAATTTTTTTAGAAAAATTTTTAATTAAATCTTCTTCTTTTTTAGTAAAACCAGTTGTTCCAATAACTACTTTTTTTTTCAGTTTTAATGCAATTTTGAGAATTTCGAGAGTAGATTTTGGAACTGTAAAATCCACTATCACATCAGCTTTTTTTAAAGCTAGCTCAGTATTTAAACTAAGATTAATGCCAGCTATTTTCTTTTTGATGGGTTTGTTTTCCGTGAGTGTTACTAACCTAAAGTTTTTATTAGATATAGAAGACTTAATAAGTTGCTGACCCATTCTTCCAAAACATCCAGAAATTGCTAAGTTAATTTTTTTCATCTTTGAAAATATTAACCTTTTTTGGTTAATTAGTCTTTTAGTTTTTCCAAAAACTTTTGGCTTTTTGGAAGAATTTTTTAATACTTGGATTTGATTTTTCATTCTCAATTTCTCTAAATTTTTCAAGTAGTTCTTTTTGCTCTTTATTTAATGAAATTGGAATTTCAGTATTTACCTGAACATAAAGATCACCATTGCCACTACCACGCATGTAAGGCATTCCTTTACCTTTTAGTCTAAATTGTTTTCCATTTTGAGTTCCATCTGGTATTTTAATTTTTGCTTTTCCACCATCAATTGTTGGTATCTCAATTGTAGTACCTAGTGCAGCATCAGCGATAGAAATTGGAAATTCAAAAAATAGATTTTCGTCTGACCTTTTGAATAAATCATGAGAATGAACATTAATGAATAGGTATAAATCTCCACTAACTCCACCTTTAGTTCCAGCTTCACCTTTACCAGCTAGTCTTATTCTTGTTCCGTCATCAACACCTTTTGGTATGGTTACGGATATCTTTTTAGAAGCTTGTTTATTACCTTGGCCGTTGCAATCGGTACATGGATGGGTAATTTGTTCCCCAGTCCCTTGACATTGAGGACAGGTTTGTTGAACGGTAAAAAATCCCTGATTAGATCTTACTTTGCCATTCCCCCCACAAACTGTACATCTAACTAGAGAGTGGCCAGGTTGGGATCCATTTCCACTACAAGTAGTACACTTTTCTGTCGTTGAAAATTTTATATCCTGTTTTTTACCTTCATATGCTTCTTTAAGAGTAATTGATAAATCATATCTTAAATCAGAACCTCTGTTATTTGTGCTTCTTCCTCTTGACCTTCCACCACCACCAAAATCACCGAAAAAGTCCTCAAAAATATCTGAAAAATCAGCACCTCCAAAGCCACCACCACCTTGTCTTCCACCACCACCGCCCTCAAAAGCAGCATGACCGAAATTATCATAGTTTTGTTTCTTCTCTTGATCTGAAAGAATGCCATATGCCTCACCTGCTTCTTTGAATTTATCTTCAGAAGCTTTATTGCCAGGGTTTTTATCAGGATGATATTTTACTGCTAGTTTTCTATATGCAGATTTTAATTCTTGAGGGCTTGCATTTTTGCTAACACCTAAGACGTCATAAAAATCTCTTTTAGCCATAAGTTACTTTAAGATGATAGTTGTTTTAAGTCTTAAGCGCTTTTTTCTTTATCTTCTTCTTTTTTATCTTCTTTTACCTCTTCAAAGTCTGCATCAACTACATTGTCGTCTTTCTTTTTTTCATCATTTTTATCACCTTCTTTAGAAGCATCTTCTTTTTTTTCTTGAGATTTGTAAATAGCCTCGCCTAATTTCATAGAAGCTTGAACTAAACTTTCAGTTGTTTTTTTAATATTTTCAATATCAGTCCCTTTAATTGCTTCTTTTAGGGCTGATGAAGCATCTTCTATTGCTTTCTTGTCTGCATCAGAAACTTTAGCACCATGTTCTTTTAGATTTTTTTCTGTTGAATGAATTAAAGTATCAGCTTGATTTCTTGCATCTACTGACTCTCTTTTCTTTTTATCCTCATCTTTGTTTACTTCTGCATCTTTAACCATTTTTTCAATTTCTTCATCGCTTAAACCACCAGAAGCTTGAATCTGAATTTTTTGTTCTTTTCCAGTTCCCTTATCTTTTGCAGAAACACTAACAATACCATTTGCATCAATATCAAAGGTTACTTCAATTTGAGGTATTCCTCTTGCAGCTGGTGCAATACCAACTAATTCAAAATTTCCTAACATTTTATTGTCAGAAGCCATCTCTCTCTCACCCTGAAGAACTCTTATTGATACAGCTGGTTGATTATCATCTGCTGTAGAAAAAACTTGACTTTTTTTTGTGGGGATTGTTGTATTTTTTTCAATTAATTTTGTTGATACACCGCCCAATGTTTCGATACCAAGTGATAAAGGTGTTACATCTAAAAGTAGCACATCTTTAACATCTCCTTGAAGAACACCTGCTTGAATTGCAGCACCCATTGCAACAACTTCGTCTGGATTTACACTTTTATTTGGTTCTTTTCCAAAAAAACTTTTAACTTCTGTTAAAACTTTAGGCATTCTTGTCATACCACCAACCATTACAACTTCATCAATTTCATTTGCAGTCAGTCCTGCATCTTTAAGTGCAGTTTTGCATGGTGGCAAGGTTCTTGAAATTAAATCTTCAACCAAAGCTTCTAATTTTGCTCTAGTCATTTTTAAATTAATATGCTTTGGACCTGTTTTATCTGCAGTTATAAATGGTAAATTAACATCTGTTTGCTCAGCAGAAGAAAGTTCAATTTTTGCTTTTTCAGCAGCTTCTTTCAATCTCTGAAGAGCAAGTTTGTCTGTTCTTAAATCTATACCATTGTCTTTTTTAAATTCTCCTATTAAATAATCAACAATTGTATTGTCAAAATCTTCTCCACCTAAAAATGTATCTCCATTAGTAGACTTAACTTCAAATACACCATCACCCAATTCAAGAATAGATACATCAAAAGTTCCACCACCTAAATCGTATACAGCAATTTTTTTATTTTCTTTTTTCTTATCCAAACCATAGGCTAGAGAAGCTGCAGTTGGTTCATTTATAATTCTTAAAACTTCTAATCCAGCAATTTTACCAGCATCTTTTGTTGCCTGTCGTTGAGCATCATTAAAATAAGCAGGAACAGTTATTACCGCTTTAGTAACCTCTTGGCCTAAATATTTTTCAGCTGTTTCCTTCATCTTTATAAGAATAAACGCTGATATTTGAGAGGGAGAATATTTTTCGCCTTTTGCTTCGATCCAAGCATCACCTTTTTCTGAATTAACAATTTTAAAAGGAGCTGATGCAATATCTTTTTTTACAGTTGGGTCTTCAAAATTTCTTCCAATTAATCTTTTTACAGCAAATATAGTGTTTTCAGGATTGGTTACTGCTTGTCTCTTAGCGGGCTGTCCAACAAGTTTTTCACCATCATCAGTAAAAGCAACAACAGAAGGAGTTGTTCTTGCACCTTCCGCATTTTCTAAAACTTTGGGCTGACTACCTTCCATGATAGATACACATGAATTTGTTGTTCCTAAATCTATTCCTATAATTTTGCTCATAATTTTAAATCCTATCCTTCATATAAGTGTTAATTTTTAATCTACAAGTTCTGACAAATATTATAAATTACCCGAATTCTCTTTATTTTCCTCACTTTTTTCTTTTTTATTTTCAGTTTTCTTTGAAACACCGACTAAAGAAGGTCTAAGTAACCTATCTTTCATCATGAAGCCTTTTTGAATTTCTTGAATGATTGTGCCAGGTTCTTTTTGATCATCCTCAATTTCCATCATGGCTTGGTGAAAATTTGGATCAAGTTTTTTACCAATAGAATCAAAAGGAGTAATCCCATTTTTTGATAAAATAGAAACCATATCTTTATTTATAATATCAAAATGTTCCAAAGTTTTTTTTAAAGCCTCTGAATTTTTTAAGACTTCATCACTTGCTAGTATCTGTTTTGATCTTTCTAAATTGTCTATTAAGCTTAAGGTTTCTTTTGCAAAAGCAAAACCTCCATAATTAAAAGCATCTTCTCTTTCTTTTTCAAACCTTCTTCTCTGGTTTTCCATCTCGGCAAAAGCTCTAGCTAATTTATCTTCTAGTTCCAAAATTTTTTCCTCAGGAGTAACTTCTTCTGGTATTTCGTTACTTTCTGGAGCATCAGGTTGAGAACTATTATTTAAATCCTCAGTTTTAATCTCTTCAGTTTCGTTATTTTGAGTCTCAGAATTAGTGTTTTGATCTTTTTCCATTGAGACTTATATGGTATGAAATTTGTTAATTGCTAGATGTTAAAAAAAAAAATTACAAAAATATTAGTAGGTACAAATAATACTGGAAAATTGAAGGAAATTAGGGATTTATTACCTAAAAACCTAAAAATTTATTCTACATCTGACTTTAAAATTAAAAGTCCCATTGAAAATGGAAAAACTTTTGAAGAAAATTCATTAATTAAAGCTAGGTATTTTTCAAAAAAATCAAAAATGATTTGCTTATCAGACGATTCAGGGCTGGAGATTGATGTTTTAGAGGGAGCCCCAGGAATTTATTCAGCCAGATGGGGCGGAAAAAAAGGAGACTTTGTTAAAGCAACAAAAAAAGTTTTCAAAGAATTAAATAAAAAAGACAAAAATTGGAGAATAAAAAAAATTAAAGCTAGATTTATTTGCGCCTTAACTATTTATGGACCTAATCAAAAAACAATAAATTCTGTTGGCAAAATTGAGGGATACATTTCACCCTCTATAAAAGGAGAGAATGGATTTGGCTATGACCCTATTTTTATACCTAAAGGAAAACAAGTTACTTTTGGAGAAATGAAAGCATCTCAAAAATATAAGATAGATCACAGATTTAAAGCTTTTAAAAAAATTAAAAAATTTTTTTAAACTTATCATCTTCAACTTTGTAAAAATTGAGGATATGATTAATTTTATTGTTTTTTATTTCAAAAATTCCAACTTTTCCTTTGAATAAAGTTTTTTTAGTAAATATATTTTTGTCAATAATAGAATTGTTTTGAAGAATTAGATAATAAACCAGTCCAACCAAATCAAAACTTAAAAAAGATAATTGATTCGGATACTGATTAAATTTGTCAAAATATTCTGCTGAAAAATTTTCATAATTTTTTTTATTTATAGAAGGAAAATAAAGAGGTTGTGCACTAGCTTCTTCAAGTAGTGATTTATCAAACCATTGATTGAGAGTTATGAAATATTTTTTTTTAGGTGATATATCTGTATATAATAGAGAAGTTGTAACACTTTTTAAACTTTCATCAAAGTCTGCAATTATTATAGAATCAAAATTTACACTGCCAAGAGTATCTGCTTTCTTTAATTTTTCAATTAATAACTCTTTGTTACTTTGATCTGATTTTTCTAATCTGATTATCTCATCTTCAAGATTTTGCTTTCTTATATTGTAACGTGTAATTTTTTCAATTTGCTGGGTAAGTTTAGTAGGGTCAGTATTGTAAGTATAATTTTTTATTATTTTTATTTTAGAAAAGGAAATAGCTTTCTTAATTTCATTTTTATAATTTATATTTGGAGTTAAAAAAATAGTCTTTTTTATTTCGTTTAACTCCAGAAACTTTTTAATGGTGTTTAATTGTGAAGTAGCATTAATGCCAGCATTGATAATATTTTTTGAAAAATTATTATTTTTATTCGTCAGCGATAAAAAAGTTATATCAGATAATTCATCAAGATAAATTAAATTTTCATTAAAGACTGGACCAATAATTATTTTTATATTTAATTTTGCCAATTCTTTTGCTGCCACTAAGGTGCTCTTAGGATTTGATTGAGTATCTTTAGGAATAATCTCAATCGATACGTTATTTATTTTATTAATAGCCAGTCGAGTAGATTTAATTATAGATTTACCAATTTCAGAATCTTTACCCGTTAATGGAACAAGTAATCCAATCTTAATTTTTTCACTAGCAATGATTTTTGTTGCTGAAACTGAATAAGTTAAAGCTAAAAGTAATATAATTTTAATAATTTTCTTCATTTTAATGCTATTATTATAATGATTAAATTGTGATGATTCTACAAGCTGAAAATAAATATAATAAAGTCAAAAGTGGTCTGTATATTGTTGCTACACCAATTGGAAATCTAAGTGATATTACCTTACGAGCTCTAGATGTCTTAAAAAAATCAGACTATATACTATGTGAAGATACCCGTACCTCAAAAAATTTATTAGATAGGTATGAAATTAGGTCAAAGCTAATTTCAAATCATAAATTTAATGAAAAAAAAAATCTGTCAAAAATAATAGATATTTTAAAATCAGAATCTGTCGTGTCACTAATTTCTGATGCTGGAACTCCTTCAGTTTCTGACCCTGGAGCAATATTAATTAATGAGTGTGTGACAAATAAAATTGATATTTTTCCAATATCTGGCGCATCAGCTGTTTCAACTGCCGTCTCCGTCAGTGGTTTTAATGAAAAGTATTTTTTTTATGGATTTTTTCCTGAGAAAAATAATAAGTTAAAAGAGGATTTTGAAAAATTAGCAAATCTAAATAGCTGTATTGTTTTTTTTATATCCCCACGAAAATTTAATAAATCTATAAAAGACATTAGGCTTTATTTTTCAGGTAGAAAAATTTTAATATGTAGAGAAATGACAAAATTTTATGAGGAATATATTAGATCAGATATTAACAATTTAGAACCTTTTGAATCTGACCCAAAAGGAGAGCTAACTATTGTTATTTCTGAAAAGCTTAAAGAAAAAAACTCTTCGATAATTCTTAAAGAATCTGATAAAAAAAATATTCAAAAAATGATTAAAAAATTAAGTATTAAAGATATTACTGATTTGATTAGTCAAAATACCAATGTACCTAAAAAAGAAATTTATAATTATTGTTTAAAACTGAAAAATGAAAAGTAGAATTTTTTTAATAAGTATAATTTTTATAACCATTGCAGGGTGCGTTGGAATAAGCTCAAAAGGTATTTTTGGAACAGGTGTCAGTGTTGCTCTAGACCCAAGATCTTTAGGTACTCAAATAGATGATTCTGTAATGCAAAAAAACTTAGCAGCAAGATTGGTACTAAGAGATAAAAATTACTTATTATCTGTAAGCACAAAGGTTTTAGATGGTAGAATTTTCTTAACAGGAAAAGTTGAAGATCCTGAAGAAAAGCTTCAAATTACAAAATTAGCATGGGAAACAAAAGGGGCCAGGTCAGTCAAGAATGATATCAAGTTAAAAGAAGATTTCAATTTTAAACAATCAGCTAAAGATTTGTTAATAACCTCTCAATTGCGTACAGCTCTAATATTTAATAAAAAAATTAAGGCAAGTAATTATCAAATAGATACTTATAAGAAAAAAATATTTATTTATGGAATTTCTCTAACAGCAGATGAAAGAAAAGAAGTTATAAGTGAAGCTAAAGAAATACTTGATGTTAAAGCTGTTATAGAAAGTATAGTTTTGGTTGAAGATCTAAGAATTCAAAAAAATTAATTCTTTATATAATCGATTACATCAGCAGAGTAAGCAGCAACAGAAGCTAAGTTTATTATTTCTGATGTGGAAGATCTTAAGGGAGCTATTTCTATAGGCTGACCTAAACCAATTAGTAGGGGTCCAATCACTTTTGTATCACCTAAACTTTTCATCATTTTATATGAAATAGCAGCGCTATGCTGTCCTGGCATTATTAAAATATTTGCATTTCCAACTATACTGGAAAAAGGATAAAGCTCTTTATACTCTTCGTTAAGAGCAACATCTGGTTGCATATCTCCATCAAAATCAAAATCTACATTTTTACCTTTTAAAATTTCAACTGCTTTTTTTATATGTTTAGTTCTACTTGTAAGAGGTTGACCAAAGGTTGAATGAGAAACAAAAGCAACTTTTGGAACAAAGCCAAACATTTTAACTACCCTTGCAGATGATATAGCAATTTCAGCAAGCTCTTCTGAGCTTGGATATTCGTTAACACTAGTATCTCCAACAAAAATAGTTTTCCCTTTTGCAACAACCATATTTAAACCAAACATAATCTCTCCTGGCCTAGCATCTATAACTTGTGTAACTTTTTCAAAGGAAGATCCAAACCTTCTAGTGTTTCCAGTCACAGCACCATCAGCATCCCCACATGCTACCATACAAGAAGCCCATATTACCCTGTCGTTTCTCACAAGCCTATCACAGTCTCTTTCCAGTAGACCCTGTTCTCTTTGCATCTTTTTAAACAAAAAATTTACATACTTTTCTCTTTTTTCAGAGTCCTGAGAGTTTATTACCTCAATATTAAAATTTTCATCGTAACCAATTTCTTTTATTCTTTCTTTAATCTTTTCTTTTTTTCCAACTAAAATTGGAATTCCTAATTTTGAATTTTTAAATGCTATTGCAGCTTTAAGGGTGTTTTCGTCCTCACCATCCGCAAAAACAATTCTTTTTTGATTTTTTTTAATATAAGAATTAATACCCTGCATAATAGTAACGGATGGATTAAGCCTTTGTTTAAGTTGTTCTCTATAAATCTCAAAATCTTTAATATTTTTTTTTGCAACACCACTATCCATTGCAGCCTTTGCAACAGCAGCAGGAATTACACTAATTAATCTTGGGTCAAAAGTAGATGGAATTATATAATCTTTTCCATATTTAGGGCGGTCACCACCCATTGCTGCAACAACTTCATCAGGCACATCTTCTCTTGCAAGTTTTGCTATAGCATTTGCAGCAGCTACTTTCATTTCTTCATTAATTGTAGTTGCCCTAACATCTAAAGCGCCCCTAAAAATATATGGAAAACCAATTAAGTTATTTACTTGATTAGGATAATCAGATCTTCCCGTTGCTATAATAGCATCATTTCTTACCTCCATTATTTCTTCAGGAGTTATTTCTGGGTCTGGATTAGCACAAGCAAAAATTATTGGGTTCTCAGCCATAGTTTTTACTAATTCTTTTTTTAAAGCTCCTTTTGCAGACAATCCTAAAAATACGTCAGCTCCACTGATGGCTTCTTCTAGGGTTCTATTTTTTGTATCAATTGCATGGACAGATTTCCACTGGTCCATACCCTCTGCTCTTCCTCTATAAATTACCCCTTTACGATCTAGCATAGTTACATTTTCATTTGGCACGCCACTATTCTTAAATAAATTTGTACAAGCAATTGCAGAAGCACCAGCTCCATTTACAACAACCTTAATGTCTTTTATTGATTTTCCACTTATGTCTAAAGCATTGAGTAATGCTGCAGTAGTTATTATTGCTGTACCATGTTGATCATCATGAAAAATTGGAATATCTAAAATTTCTTTTAATTTTTCTTCAATAACAAAACAGTCGGGGGCAGCTATATCTTCTAAATTAATTCCACCAAAGCTACATGCAAAATTTTTTATACTGTTAATGATTTCGTCTACATCCTGGGAATCAATTTCTAAGTCTATAGAATCTATATCTGCAAATCTTTTGAATAAAACTGCTTTTCCCTCCATGACAGGCTTTGAAGCTAATGCACCTAAATTACCCATACCTAAAATTGCAGAACCATTACTAATCACTGCAACTAGATTTCCTTTGGAAGTATAATCGTAGGCAGTTTCTGGATCATCATAAATAGCCTGAACGGGAACTGCTACACCTGGAGAATAAGCTAATGCCAAATCTCTTTTAGTCGTCATTGGTTTTGAAGAATTTATCTCAATTTTTCCAGGTTTATTCAGGGTATGGAATTCTAAAGCTTCTTTATCAGTATAATGGTCTATTTTAGTTTTTTTCATTTATGGTATTTAGATATACAAATGGAGCTTATTTATGACTAATATGATTTATGAACCTCATTAAGTCAACAGGCACATTTAGCTTTTTTACAATAATAAGCAGACTATTAGGATACCTAAGAGACATATTGATAGCCGTGTTTCTTGGTGCAGGACCTTTGGCAGATGCTTTCTTTGTTGCATTTAGAATCCCAAACACATTTAGAAGATTATTTTCAGAAGGAACATTTAATGCTGCATTTGTTCCTAGCTATTCATTTCTATTAAACAATAAAAAACACTCAGAAAATTTTGCTAACAATATTTTTAATTTACTTATTTTGGGATTATTTTTTTTAGTTATCGTAATTGAAATACTAATGCCATTATTTGTATTTCTGATTGCTCCAGGATTTGAGAGTGATTCACAAAAAATGGAATTAGCTATAATGCTGACAAGAATTACCTTCCCTTTTTTATTATTTATAAGTTTAGCATCTTTTTTCTCTGCTATTCTAAATACACATAATAAGTTTGCCGTAGCTTCAGCAACACCAATTATCTTAAATATTCTTTTAATCGGAGTATTATTATTTGGAAAAATTTTAAATGATAAGCTAGTGTACTACCTATCTTATGCAGTGACTGCATCAGGTATCTTACAGTTTATTTTTTTATATTTTTTTACAAAAAAATACTTTTCTCCAAAAATTAAGCTGTCAATTAAAATTGATAATAAAGTTAAAATCTTTTTTAGAAAATTACTTCCTAGTATTTTTTCTTCTGGTGTTACTCAAATAAATATTTTAATAGGTACTATCATAGCATCATTTCAAGCTAGTGCAGTTTCTTACCTTTATTATGCAGATAGAGTTTATCAAATAAATCTAGCTATTGCTGGAATTGCTATTGGTACAGTTATTTTACCTCAATTATCTAAATATGTTAAAAGTCAAAAGAAAAACAAAATAAACTTGATTCAAAATAAAGCTTTAGAGCTTAGCTTGTTTTTAAGTATACCAGCGGCAACAGCATTGCTTATTGCATCTGAAGAAATTATCTCTTCTTTATTTGGATATGGTTCATTTGACGAATTAAGTGTTAAAAATTCTGCAAAGGCTTTATTTTATTTTGCAATCGGATTACCATCATTTTCTCTTATTAAAGTTTTTTCTGCCTTTTTTTTTGCACGACATAATACAAAAACACCTTTTTATATTTCTTTAATTTCTATTTTGTTGAATGTTTTTATTAGTATTATTTTTTTTAAAGAAATTGGATTCTTGATTATACCAATAGCCACCACAATATCATCTTGGTTTAATGCTATTTTGTTATTTATTTTTTTAAAAACAAACAACTTATTCAGTTTTAATTTGGTTTTTATAGATAGGTTTATTAAAATTTTAATTGCCACAGTATTAATGGGGATATTTTTTAATTACGTAATTTATTTTTTTAATGACAAGCTGATTTATCAAGCAAGCTTCAAAGTAATATATCTAGTTGGCGCAGTAATATTGGGATTAATATTTTATCTTTTAATTGCAATTTTAATCAAGGCTTTTAAAAGAAGCGATATTAATTTAAACTATTAGTATGAGTAAAAAAATTTTTTCAGGAGTGCAACCAACAGGAAACCTTCATTTAGGAAACTATCTTGGTGCAATTAAAAATTTTGTAGAACTTCAGAATGAAAAAGAAAATCAATGTATTTTTTGTGTAGTAGATCTTCACGCAATAACTGTTAAACAAGATCCTAAAGAATTAAAAAAAAATATAAGAGAAACGGCAGCAACATTTATTGCATGTGGGATCGATCCAGTAAAAAGTATAATTTTTAATCAATCAATGGTCTCAGCTCATTCGGAAGCTGCTTGGATTTTAAGTTGTGTGTCAAAAATAGGTTGGCTAAATAGAATGACTCAATTTAAAGAAAAAGCTGGAAAAGATAAAGAAAAAGCTAGTATTGGGCTTTATTCCTACCCAGTTTTAATGGCCGCAGATATTCTACTTTATGATGCAACTCATGTACCTGTTGGGGATGATCAAAAACAGCACTTAGAACTCTGTAGGGATATTGCACAAAAATTTAATAATGATTTTAACGTAATGAATTTTTTGAAAGTACCTGAACCTTTAATACAAAAACAATTTTCTAGGATAATGAGTCTCAAAGATGGAATAAAAAAAATGAGCAAATCAGATCCTTCAGACTTAAGTAGAATTAATCTTACAGATAATAAAGAGGAAATATTAAATAAAATAAAAAAAGCAAAAACAGACCCATTACCTTTACCCAGAGAAATAAAAGGCCTAGCTCAAAGGGCAGAAGCAGAAAATTTATTGGGAATTTATTCAAGTTTAAAAAATCAGAATTTAGAAAGCTCTATAAATGAATTTAATGGAAAAAACTTTTCTGAGTTTAAAAGTAAATTGTCAGAAATATTAATTGAAAAAATTGAGCCAATTTCAAAAGAAATCAAAATATTATTAGATAACAAAGAGTATTTAGATACAATTTTATTAGAAGGATCCAATAAAGCAGACAAAATTGCCTCAAAAAAAATCAAAGAAATTAAAGAATTAGTAGGTTTTTAAAAAAATATATTAATTAGTTTAAATTTTGATATTTACCTTTATATATAAATGCATGTTTGTTCAAACTGAAATAACACCAAACCCAAATTCTCTTAAGTTTTTACCTGGTAAAAATGTATCTAATAAAGGTTCTTTTGAAGTAACAAAAAAAGAAGATACAGACAGTGAATTAGTAAGAAATCTTTTGTCTATTAATGGAGTAACGGGAGTATTTTTAGGGGCAGATTTTTTATCTATAAATAAGAAAGAAGAAGTAATTTGGGAGGATATTAAACACATAGTAATTTCATTAATTAATGATTTTTATTTAACAGGAAAAAAATTTGTAATTGCAAATGAATTATTTGAGAAAAAAAAAGAAGAACATAATGAAATCGAAAAAAAAATTATAAGTATTTTAGAAGCAAAAATTAGGCCAGCTGTTGCAAAAGATGGAGGCGATATAAAATTTAAAGAGTTTAAAGATGGTGTTGTTAAGGTAGAATTACAAGGAAGCTGCTCTGGATGTCCAAGCTCAACCATGACGCTTAAGCAAGGTGTCCAAAATCTTTTATGTCATTATCTTCCTGAAGTAAAAGAAGTTGTTGCGGTATAATTATTGTGGAAAAAAAAATCTCGATTTTAGAAATTAAAAAATATTTAAAAAAAAAAGGTTTTGTAGTATTTAAGAAAAAAAAAGACAATCAACAAAAAGCAACTTTTTATCTTTTATCAAGAACATTTTTATCTAGCCTTGTTATAATTTCTACTTTTATTATTATTCCTGTAATTTCAGATTTTTCTGAAAAAAATAGATTAATTTCTAAAAATTTCGAAAATAACTCAAAAAATAACTTAAAAAAACTATTAGATAATCAAGAAGCAAAGTTAGATGAGGAACTAAATCAAGAATTTTTATTTGAAGATGTATTACAATTTGATGAACAACCTACCGATACTGTAAGATTGAGTGCATCAACAATTGAAGAATTATTTAAATCGACTGATTATAATCTAGAAGATGTAAGAAAAAATAAATTGGTCAAACCAATTTCACTTACATTGTTACCAGGGGAGATTAAAAAAATAGAAAACATAAAGAAAAGAAAAGACCTTTTTATTCAAATTATTTTGCCATTAATAATTGAGGAAAATGATAATATTAGACTTGATAGAAAAAAACTTTTTAGTATTTTAAATAAAAACAAGAATACTAAAGCTGAAAATACTTGGTTAAATTCTAAATACAAACAATACGGAGTAGTAAATAAAGATTTATCAACATTAAAGATTAGAATGGACGAAGTTCCAATTTCTATGGCTATTGCACAAGCTGCGAAAGAAACTGGTTGGGGTACATCAAGATTTGCACAAGAAGGTAACGCACTTTTTGGTCAATGGACTTGGTCTGGTGAAGGAATAAAGCCTTCAGATGCAGATGATAACACCACTCATAAGGTTATGAAATTTAAAGTGTTACAAGCATCTGTCAAAGCATATCAAAGAAATTTAAATACCCATTCTTCTTATAAAGATTTCAGAGCTGCTAGAGCAGAATTGAGAGATGAAGAAAAAAAACTAAGTGGTGTTATTCTTTCTGAATATTTAGATAAATATGCAGAAACAGGTAAAGAATATGTAAAAATCCTACAACAAATAATAAGACAAAATAATTTAACAGATTTTGATGATGCTAAGTTGTTGCCTTCAAGTATGGATTTGGAAAGTTTAATTTAATCTTGGTTTATAGAAAACTGAACTCCAAACCATCTCCATATTCCACTATCGTTAAGTGAACAATTTATTCGTCCTCTTCTAAAATTAAACTGCCCCCTAAAGTTTAAACTTAATGTGTTTTGATTAAAATCAATATTAGACTTTTCCCATTTATCACCCTCATCAGAAAAACAATTAATATTATTTATATTTTTTTGTTCATCAAAAAATTCTACTATAAAATTTGGAGGGTTATCATCATTTTTTAAATATTTTTCAATTGGATATAAAAATTTATATTGTAATGGATTTAGATTGATTAAAAATTCAAATCTTTTTAGATCACCATACTTCTCATTAATTGGAAATCTTGGTAGTTCATATCGATCTTTATTAATATCAATTACTCCAGAGTGTTGACCAAAAGAAAATTTAAAATTTTTAGAAATATATTTTTTTATAAATGTACTATATTCTCCAAAAGGGTAAGAAAAAAAATAGGATTATATCCTAGATTTTCTTTAAAGAGAGAGGATGATGTATCAATATCCTGTATAAATTCTTTATTTTTTAAATCTACTAAATAGCTATGAGAGTGAGAATGATTACCTATGTATACTGCGCTCTCTTTCTCTAATTCTTTAATTTGATTCCAAGTCATGTATCCATTCTTTCCAACAGATTCGGTTGAAACAAAAAGAATAAAAGGGATTTTTTCTTTTTTTAAATAGGGCCAGGCAATTTCATAAAATGAGGAGAATGCATCATCTATAGTGATAAGTATTTTCTTTTCTATCTTTGGGGTATAAAAGTTTTCTTCCAAGTTCTTTGGGTCATAAAAAGTATATTTTAAGTTCTTAATTATTTTGATCTGTTTCTTAAAAATATCCATTTGGATATTAGTTGAAGGGTATTTATTTTCATCAAACCTGTGATACATTAATGAAAGAATACCCTTATCATCAGAATAATATTTGATATTTTTTTCTTCTGCTTTAGAATTAAAACTAAATAACAATATTATAATGGATAATTTAATAGTAGACGCCACTAGAGATAAAATTTTTTTAACGATCATTGTTCGTGGAAATCTTTATACTTGTAGTCATGAAAATAGTAAAATCAATTTTGAAAAATTGATGGTTTTAATTAATGAATTTTTAAAGAATGAGAAATGTTCTCTAGATGATATAGAAGCTATTTATGTTAATAGAGGCCCAGGCAGCTTTGCGGGTATTAGAAACTCATTATCAACAGTGAAAGCTTTATTTTTGACAAAAAAAATTGACTATTATTGCTTTAGTTTTGATGATTTTAAAGAATCTAAGACTACCAAATATGTAGATGTGCCCCAATTATGTGTAAAATATAAAATTAAAAAGAATTTGATTAATCCTATTTATTTAAGTTAAAATTAACTATGTCAGAAAATATTGAACAAAAATGTTTAGCTAAAGGAGTAAAGCTTACAGATCAAAGAAAAATTATTGCTAAAATTATGTCAGAGTCAAATGACCATCCTGATGTAGATGAACTTTATAATAGAGTTTCACAAATTGACTCAAAAATTAGTATTGCAACAGTGTATAGAACAGTAAAATTATTTGAAGAGTCTGGAATTTTAGCAAAACATGAGTTTAAAGGGGGAAAGGCTAGATACGAGGAGTTAAACGAAGGTCATCACGATCACTTAATCGATGTTAAGTCAGGCGAGATTATAGAGTTTGTCGATGAAGAAATTGAAAAGTTACAAGAAAAAATTGCAGACAAATATGGATATCAATTAGTAGACCACAAATTAGAATTATATGGAGTTAAAAAGAAACCCTAATCTAATGTTAAAAAAAATATTTATTAAAACTTTTGGATGTCAAATGAATGAATATGATTCAAATCGTATATTTGATACAGTTAAAAAAATAGGTTTTGAAAAAACAGATAAGTATGAAGATGCAAATTGTTATCTTTTAAATACATGTCACATAAGAGACAAAGCAAAAGAAAAAGTTTATCACGAAATTGGAAGAGTAAAAAAGATTTTTAGATTAAAAAAGAAACCAATTGTGATTGTAGCTGGATGTGTTGCGCAAGCAGAAAATCAAGAAATGTTAAAGAGAGAGTCTTATATTGATATAGTTATTGGACCACAGTCGTATCATAAAATTAATAACATCATACAAGAACATATAAATAATAAAAAAAAAAGAAGAAACTGATTTTGACACAATTTCAAAGTTTAATTATTTAAGTAAAATTAAAAATAAAGATAGTAAAGTATCTTCTTTTTTAACAATCCAGGAGGGATGTGATAAGTTCTGTCATTTTTGCGTTGTTCCATATACACGTGGCCCCGAATACTCTCGACCATTTGATCAAATTATAAATGAGGCCAAGGAGATAGTTAAAAGTGGCGCTAAAGAAATTATTCTTTTAGGTCAAAATGTTAATGCATACAGATATAAAGGAAAAAATAAGGAATTTAGGTTATCCGATTTATTGTTGGAGCTAGAAAGCTTTACTGAGCTGGAGAGAATTAGATATACTACGTCTCACCCTAAAGACATGACTGATGATTTAATAAATGTTTATAAAAAATTAACCAAATTAATGCCTTTAGTTCATCTACCAGTTCAGAGTGGATCAAATAAAATTTTGAAACTAATGAATAGAAAGCACACTATTGAAGAATATTTAATAATTTATGAAAAGTTAAAAAAGATTAATTCCAATATAGAGTTTTCAAGTGATTTTATTATTGGATACCCAGAAGAAAGTGATAATGATTTTGAACAAACAATGGAGTTAATTCAAAAAATAAAATTCTCCAACTCTTATTCTTTTATTTTTAGCCCAAGACCGGGCACTGTGGCTGCGAATCTAAAATTGGTTGATAAAAAAAAATCAAAAGAAAGATTAGAAATAATACAAAAGAGATTATTTGAAAATCAGATAAATAAAAATAAATCTTTAGAGGGCAAGATTCTTAATGTTTTAGTCGAAAACAAAATGAAAGATGGAATTAAACTATTTGGTAGGACGGAATATATGACATCTGTTATTTTTGATGGCAATACTGACTGTATAGGAAAGATTGTAAAGATAGAAATAACTAGCAGTAATCAAAATAGTTTATTTGGAAAACTTCAGGAAGATTATAAACAGAAGGTAGCCTAAAAGTTGAACAACGTAATTTCAAAAAAAATTAATTCCACTTTAAAATTTGTTTATTCTGATAACAACTCTTTGAGCGTTATATTTCAAGATAATGATTTGTTAATGGGTGTAGTTGGTGAATTTAATGAAAATCTAAAAGAACTAGAAAAAATTACCAATACCAATCTATATTCTAGAGGTAATTCTATTTTGATAAAAGCAACACCAGAACAGAATGTAATTGCAAAAAATGCAATTCAATTTTTAGCCAACCAGTTTATGATTAATGGTAGTATAGAAAAAAAAGATATAATCTCTTCAGTAGATAAATTTATGATCGAAGAAAAAGTAAAAAACAATAATATTTCAGACATAATTAAAACTCCAAAAAAATCAGTTATTCCTAGGTCTGAAAAACAAAAAGAATATGTAAGAGCTTTAAGGCAAAGTGATATTATTATATCAGCTGGTCCTGCGGGAACAGGTAAAACATTTTTGGCTGTTGCAGTTGGCCTGACATTGTTACTCGATAAAAAGATTGAAAGAATTATTTTATCAAGGCCAGCAGTGGAGGCTGGTGAAAGATTAGGTTTTTTACCAGGAGATATGAAAGAAAAAGTAGACCCTTATCTAAGACCTTTATATGATTCTCTATATGATCTCTTTGACTTTGAAAAAATTCAAAGAATGATTGAGGTTGGAGACATTGAAATAGCACCTTTGGCATTTATGAGAGGTAGGACTTTAAAAAACTCCTTTGCAATTTTAGATGAGGCACAAAATGCAACAGATACACAGATTAAAATGTTTTTAACACGTATTGGAGAAAATTCGAAAATAGTTATAAATGGAGACCCATCTCAAATTGACTTACCTCAAAAGAATATGTCTGGATTAAATAGATCTAAAAAACTACTAGGACATCTAAACGAAATTTCAGTAGTAGATTTTGATCATTCTGACGTAGTTAGACACCCCTTGGTCTCAAAAATCGTAAAAGCGTATTCAGATCAAGAAAATGATTAGCATTGATGTAATCTCTGAGAGCAATCTTTGGAGAAAAAAAATTAAAAAGCCTGACATTTTTTTTAACACTCTGGTGAAAGGTTTTCCCAAGGAATACAGGTTTATTAAAAAAAAGATAAGTTTAACTATTTTACTTTCAAATAATAAAAATATTAAAAGATTAAATAATAAATTTAGAAATAAAGATAAATCAACAGATGTCTTATCTTTTCCTTCTGAAAAAAAAATTAATATAAAAAAATTATCTTATATCGGAGATATTGTTATTAGTTATGAGTTTATGAATAAACCAAAAGCTTTAAGCACTATAGAGTTTAAGAGCAAAGTTACTAAGATTTTTATTCATGGTTTTCTTCATTTATTAGGCTATGACCATATTAAATTAAAAGATTTTAAAGAGATGATAATTGAAGAAGAAAAAATTTATCAAACTATTGAAAAAAAAATTGTCAAACTTGTTTAAAAAAAATTTTTTAGATTCATTTTATATTATTTTTTTAGGAGCAATAAGCTCTTATAGTCTACCACCATATAATTATTTTATAATTAATTTTATTACTTTTTCATTATTTTTTATTTTTATCTTTAATAAAAAAAAGAAACATCTAATACTAAATCTTTTTTTAAATATGGATGGTATTTTGGATTTGGATATTTTTTATTTAGTCTATATTGGATATCAATTTCATTGACATTTGATCAGGATTTTAAGTTTCTCATTCCAGTTACTATAATTTTATTGCCAGCCTTTTTAGCTATATTTTATGGCTTAATCACTTATTTATTTTCAACTCTTTATTCAAAAAATGTGGTTAGTTCGTTCTTAATTTTTTCAATTTTATTTGGGATAATTGAATTTATTAGGGGTTCTATACTTACAGGCTTTCCTTGGAATTTAATTTCATTTAGTTTTTCAAACAATATTTATTTTATTCAAATTCTTTCTATTATTGGAACCTATTCCTTTAATTTAATCTGTATTTCTTTATTTACTATCCCTGCCTTATTTATTTTAAGAAACAGCAGAACAGAAATTATAATTTGTTCTTTCTTTATTTTAGTATCTGCTGCTTTTTTAATATTTGGTAAAATAAAAAATGATAATTTTAGTTCACTAGAAAGTGTAAAAAACTCTTATGTAATTAAAGCAATATCACCAAATATAAGTCTAAATAGATTTTATTCAAAACAAGATGAGTTAAAAATAATTAATGAGCTTATAGAGCTAAGTGCCCCATCAAAAATAGAGCCTACAATATATTTATGGCCAGAAGGTATCATTCCTGACAGTTACTTAAGAGACATGAGTATTTATAAAAACTTATTTTTAAATAAATTTGGAGAAGATGACCTAATCATCATGGGCATAAATAGCATAGAGACAAAAAATAATAAAAATTTATTTTATAACACAATGGCTGTATTTAATTACAAGCTAGATATTATTGCAAAATATAATAAAGTTAATTTGGTACCATTTGGAGAATTTATCCCTCTTGAAAGTATTTTTAGTTTAATAGGCCTTAAAACAGTAACTAATAGTTATCAATCGTTCTCCAGTGGGGAAAGGAGGATTCCACTTAATGTAAGAAATAGTAAAATTGATTTAAATTTACTTCCTTTAATATGTTACGAAATAATTTATTCAGGTAAGTTGTCTAGAGAGAATAATTTTGACTATATAATTAATATTTCAGAAGATGGTTGGTTTGGAAATTCTATAGGCCCAAAGCAACACTTCTCGCACAGTATATTTAGATCTATTGAAAGTGGCAAATATATCATTAGGTCTACAAACAATGGAATTTCTGCAATTATTAATCCTATGGGAATTATAGAACAAGAAGTAGAATTTGGATCAACAGGTTACGTAGAGCTATCTAAGAGTAAATTAGTTAAATCTACACCTTTTATGTTACATGGGAATAAAGTCTTTTTAATATTAACTTTAATATATATTTTTTTCATTTTTTCATTTAATAGACTTAAGCATGAGTAATTTAAAAAATTTTTTATTCACTAGTGAGTCAGTTTCAGAAGGTCATCCTGACAAAGTATCAGATCGTATTTCAGATATGGTAGTAGACAGTTACCTAGCTGGAGATCCTTTTTCTAGAGTTGCATGTGAGACGCTAACCACAACAAACAAAGTAGTTCTTGCTGGAGAAGTAAGAGGTCCAGAGATTAAAGAGAAAGACCTTATTCAAAAAGTTAGAGATTGCATCAAAGATATTGGCTATGATCAAGAAGGTTTTACATGGAGAGAAGCGACAAGGGTAGAAAGTCATCTTCATTCACAATCTGCAGATATAGCTATGGGTGTAGATTCTCTAGGTAATAAAGATGAGGGGGCTGGAGATCAAGGAATAATGTTTGGATATGCATGTAACGAAACAGAGGAATTAATGCCAGCACCTATTCATTATTCGCACAAAATTTTAAGACTTATGGCAGAAGACAGAAAGTCTGGGATATTAAAAAATATAGAACCAGATTCAAAAAGCCAGGTTACCTTTGAATACATTAATGGAAAACCAACTAAAGTAAAATCAGTTGTCATATCCTCTCAACATTCTGCAGATATAAATCAAGCTAAAGTAAGAGAGTTATTAACACCTTATATGTTAAAATCTATTCCAGAAATTTTTTTAAAAGATTTTGATGAAAAAGAATTTTATGTAAACCCAACTGGAAATTTTGTAATAGGTGGACCAGATGGAGACTGTGGTTTAACAGGTAGAAAAATTATTGTGGACACTTATGGTGGAGCAGCACCACATGGTGGTGGAGCTTTTTCTGGTAAGGATCCAACTAAAGTAGATAGATCAGCAGCTTATGCTGCAAGATATATAGCAAAAAATATTGTTGCTTCTAACATTACTGAAAAATGCTTAATTCAACTAGCTTACGCAATTGGAGTTTCTAAACCTTTGTCGATCTATGTAGACCTTTTTGATAATGATTTAGAAAAAAATAAATTTGTTACAGAAAAAATTTCAGAAAATTTTGATTTAAGCCCAAGAGGAATAAGAGAAATGCTGGGTTTAAATAAACCTATTTATGAAAAAACAGCAGCTTATGGTCACTTTGGAAGAGCACCAGAAGCAAATGGCTCATTTTCATGGGAAAAAACTGATAAAAAGGATGTTTTTTCTAAATAGTTACTATTGTATTAAAAAAAATTCTTTATATATTGCCCTTACATTATTGAGATTACAAAATGGGCTCTAGCCCATTTTTTTTTGGAGCTAATAAAAATATGTTAAATAGAAGATCAGATAAATTAGAATTATTAAGAATTGCCGAAGCAGTTGCTTTAGAAAAGTCTATTGATAAAGAATTAATTATTGATTCCATGGAAACAGGAATTGCAAAAGCTGCTAAATCTAAATTTGGGCAAGACAATGAAATTAAAGTTTTAATAGATAGAGAAAATGGTGATATTGGAATTTTTAGAAAACTAATCGTTGTAGAGACACCTGAAAATATAAACACTGAAATTAATCTTCAAGATGCAATTATCTTAAACGAAGCGAACAAAGATAAAAAAATTGGTGACGAAATTTTACAGCCACTACCTTCTTTTGATTTTGGAAGAATAGCTGCACAGACAGCAAAACAGGTTATTAGCTTCAATGTAAGAGAAGCAGAGCGTGAAAGACAATATAACGATTTTATAGATAAAAAAGATTCAATTCTAAGTGGTATTGTTAAACGTTTAGAATTTGGAAATGTAATAGTTGATTTGGGTAGAACTGAAGCAATTATCCAAAAAAATGAAATGATTCCTAGAGAAAATATTAAAGCTGGCGAAAGAATTAAAGCTTATTGTTATGATGTGAAAAGAGAAACTAGAGGACAACAAATATTCTTATCAAGAGCACATCCAAAATTTATGGAAAAATTATTTGTTCAAGAGGTTCCGGAAATTTATGATGGTTTAATTGAAATTAAATCATCAGCAAGAGACCCTGGAAGTAGAGCAAAAATTTGTGTCAAAGCTGTTGATACTTCACTGGACCCAGTAGGAGCTTGTGTAGGTATGAGAGGGTCAAGAGTTCAAGCAGTAGTTAACGAATTACAGGGAGAAAAAATTGATATTGTTAATTGGTCTGAAGATCCAGCAATAGTAGTTTCAAATGCATTATCACCAGCAGAAGTTCAAAGAGTAAACGTTGACAGTATTGCAAAAAAACTAGATGTAATCTTAACTGAAGAAAACCTAAGCAAAGCAATTGGCCGTAGAGGTCAAAATGTTAGATTGGCTACAAAGTTGCTAAATTATGAAATTAACATAATGACTGATGCAGAAGACTCAGAAAGAAGACAATCTGAATTTAAAGAAAAAACAGAAAACTTTGTTAAAAATTTAGAGCTAGATGAAACTTTAGGACAATTACTTGTTGCAGAAGGTTTTTCTTCAATTTCAGATATTAAGGATAGCACTCCTGAAAGTTTAATGAAAATTGAGGGCATAGAAGAAGATACTGCTAAAGCCCTGATTGAGAGAGCAAAAGAGTTTTATCAAAAAGATCAAGAAGATATAACTAAAAGAATTAAAGATTTAGGACTTAAAGATGATCTTATAAATCATAAAGGGTTAACCCCAGGTATGTTAGTTACTTTAGGAGAACAAAAGATTTTAAAACTAGAAGACTTCGCAGACCTTGCATCAGATGAATTAACAGGTGGTTATGATGTTATAAAAGGTGAAAGAATTAAAATCCAAGGATATCTTGAAGATTTCGCTTTATCAAAAACTGAAGCTGATGAATTAATTATGTCTGCAAGAAATATAATTTATAAAGATTGAGTAATGAAATATGGAAAACAAAAAAACAAAATTAACATTATCTGGCATAGCCAAGAAGTCGATAGATAATATAGAGTTAGCAAAAACTCAAAGTAAAAACTCAGTTGTAATTGAAAAAAAACCAAACAAATTTGCTCCTAGGGGTAATTTTAGTAGACCTGCTAGTGTAAGATCGAAAGCAGCAGTAAGTCCTGCGGGAAACTTAACTTCAAGAGCCACGACAACACCCAAACCATCTTCACCAATTACAAATGACTATGAAAAACGTAAATTAGCTGAACAAAGAGCAACTAGAAGGCTTAAAGGTGATGCCGGAGATAAAGGAAAGCCTGACACAAAAAAAAGAGAATTAAAGTTAACAGTTTCAAGAGCCTTAAGTGACGAGATTGAAGCAAGATCAAGAAGTATGGCTTCACTTAAGAGGGCAAAATTAAAAGAAAATAGAGAGCTTACTAAAGAAGAGATTCAAGAAAGTTTAAAACCAATAAAGAGAGATGTTAACATTCCAGAAGCTATTACAGTTAGAGAGCTAGCTAACAGGATGGCTGAACAATCGAACAATGTTATAAAATATTTATTTGGAATGGGAGTAACAGTTACTATCAACCAAACATTAGCAGCAGATACTGCAGAATATTTAGTAAAAGAATTTGGACACAACCCCATAAGAGAAACAAAGGCTGAAGAAATTATTCAAAAAATTAAAGAGTCCAGGTCTGAAAATTTAAAAAATAGACCACCAATAGTGACTGTAATGGGTCATGTTGATCATGGTAAAACTTCAGTGCTAGATGTTTTAAGAAGTGCAAATGTTGTTTTAGGAGAATTTGGTGGGATTACACAACACATAGGTGCTTATCAAATAGAACATGAATCAAGTAAAATAACTTTTATAGATACCCCGGGTCACGCAGCCTTCACTGAGATGAGAGCGAGAGGATCAAAACTAACAGATGTCGTAGTTTTAGTTGTTGCAGCGGATGATGGTGTTAAGCCTCAAACAATCGAATCTATAAAACATGCAAAAGCTGCAAATGTTCCAATAGTTGTTGCAATAAATAAATGTGATTTACCAGAGGCAGACCCACAAAAAATTAAAAATCAACTTTTAGAATATGAACTTATTGCAGAAGATTTGTCAGGAGATACCTTGATGGTTGAAATCTCTGCGAAAACGAAAAAAAATTTAAATAAATTAGTAGAGGCAGTTGTATTACAAGCTGAAATTTTAGACTTAAAAACTGATTTTGAATCTAAAGCAACAGGAATTGTTTTAGAATCAAAAATTGATGTGGGCAGAGGGGCTGTGGCAACTGTTGTGGTGACATCAGGAACAATTAAAAGAGGTGATTTTTTTGTTAGTGGAATGAAATGGGGAAAAGTACGAGCTTTAATTAATGATAAAGGAAAAACTATTGATGAAGCGCCTCCATCAACTCCAGTTGAAATTTTAGGTATTAATGGCCCAGCTAAATCTGGAGATGATTTTATTGTTTTAGACTCTGAGAAAGAAGCAAAAACACTAAGTGAGACTAGAGCTGATGAAACAAAAACGGGAGGTAGCCCTTTAACTTTTGCAACTCAAGACTCTGCTTTTGCAGATAAGTCAGCTGCAGAATTAAATATTATAATAAAATCAGATGTACATGGTTCTGCTGAAGCAATTAAAAGCGCAATTAATCAAATTACACACGATGAAGTTAAACCTAAAATTATTTTATCAGATATTGGAATGATAACAGAAACTGATGTAACTTTAGCAAAAGCATCTGATGCTACTCTAATCGCATTTAATGTTAAGCCCAGCAAAGAGGCAAAAAAATTAGCAGAGAACGAAAAAATTAAAATTTCTTCATATAATATTATTTATGAGGTTTTAGATTATATTAAATTGAGAATGTCGGGACTTCTTGCTCCAGATATTCAAGAAACAATTAATGGTACAGCTCAAATTTTAGAAATTTTCAAGGTTTCAGGAACTGGAAAAGTTGCAGGTTCTAAAGTAACCGAAGGAGAAATAGCCAGTGGCGCAAATGCTAGGTTAATTAGAGATGGATTAATTATTTATACTGGTAAGATTAGTACAATTTTTAGAGAAAAAGATCAGGCTAAACAGGTTAGCAATGGCCAAGAATGTGGAATAACACTTAAAGACTTTGTTGATTTTCAAAAAAACGATACAATAGAGGCTTATAGTACAACTTCTACTGAGAGAACAGTGTAATGGTTGATAAAACAGGAAAACCGGTATCACAAAGACAATTACGTGTTGGAGAGATGATTAAACAATCTTTAGGTATGATTTTTGCTAGAAATGAAGCTAAGGTGCCAAATTTAGAAACTAACACCGTTACGGTTACAGAAGTAAAAATGAGTCAAGACCTTAAAATTGCAAAAGCATATGTATTGCCTCTAGGGGGAAAAGATACAGAAAAAGTTATTAAAAAATTAAGAGAATATTCTTTTTTAATTAGAAAAGTTTTATCTAAAAAAGTATTTATGAAATATATACCAAAGATACTTTTTGCAAAAGATGACTCTTTTGAATATGCAGAAAAAATAGAAAACTTAATAAAACAAACAAACAAATAGGAAAATAAATAGTATGACGAAAAAAGCAGAAGAATTAAAAATGCATGAGAAGGATACTGGTTCTTCAGAGGTACAAATTGCATTATTAACAGGTAAAATTGAAACTCTTTCAGCACATATCAAACAATTCAAAAAAGATAAACACTCTTCGGTTGGATTGTTAAGAGCAGTAAATAGAAGAAAAAAATTGTTAGAATATTTAAAGAAAAATAAATTCGATTCTTACAAAAATGTATTAACACAATTAAATTTAAGAAAATAGATAGAAGGAAACAGAAATTAGATGTTCAAAGTATATAAGAAGGAAATTGAAGTAGCAGGTAAGAAAATAAGTTTAGAAACAGGTAAAGTAGCAAGACAGGCAGATGGAGCAATCATTGCTTCATGTGGTGAAACAGTTATTTTAGCAACAGTAGTAGGAGCAAAAAAAGTAAATCCAGATATGGATTATTTTCCACTATCTGTAAATTACCAAGAAAAATATTATGCAGGTGGTAAAATTCCTGGTGGATATTTTAAAAGAGAAGCAAGACCAACTGAAAGTGAACAACTGATCTCAAGATTAATTGATAGACCAATCAGACCTTTGTTTCCAAGTGAATTTAAAAATGAAGTTCAGTTGTTACCAACCGTAATTTCATATGACAAAAACAATCAACCAGATATTTTAGCAATTACAGCTTCTTCAGCAGCACTAGCTATTTCAGGAATGCCGTTTATGGGTCCTGTGGGTGCTTCTAGAGTTGGTTTAGTTGATGGCAAATATATATTAAATCCATCAAAAGCTGATTTAGAAAACTCTACTTTAGATTTGGTCGTAGCGGGAACTAAAGATGCTGTGCTTATGGTTGAGTCTGAGACTAAAGGTCTAACAGAAGAAGTAATGTTAGATGCTGTTAAGTTTGGTCACGAAGGTTTTGTTCCAGTAATCGAAATGATTGAGGAACTTGCAAAAGAATGCAGAAAGCCAGAGTGGACTGTTCAAAAGAAAGACTTGTCTGAAGTTAAGAAAAAACTAGGAGAAGAGTTTACTGCAGATTTAACAAAAGCCTTTGCAACAATAGACAAACAAGATAGATCAAATCAAATTTCAGAAATTTCTGATAAAGCCAAAAAGCTTTTTGAAGGGAATGAAAAATACACTGATTTTGATGTAAATGATGAATTAAAAAATCTTGAAAAATCTATTGTAAGAACTGACATTCTTAAAAACAAAAAAAGAATTGATGGTAGAGGTTTAGCCGATGTAAGAGCTATAGAGTGTGAAGTTGGTGTTTTACCAAGAACTCATGGATCAGCTCTATTTACTAGAGGAGAAACACAAGCGATTGTTGTTACTACTTTAGGTACATCTGATGATGAACAAAGATTAGAAAGTCTAGATGGACAGCATAGAGAAAGATTTATGCTTCATTACAACTTCCCTCCCTTTTCAGTTGGTGAAACTGGAAGAATAGGAACTGGAAGACGTGAAGTTGGGCATGGAAAATTAGCATGGAGAGCAATTAATTCTTCATTACCCTCAAAAGAGGAATTTCCATACACTTTTAGAATAGTGTCTGAGATTACAGAATCTAATGGTTCTTCTTCAATGGCAAGTGTCTGTGGTGCATCTCTTGCGCTAATGGATGCTGGAGTGCCAATTAAAGAGCCAGTTGCAGGAATTGCAATGGGTTTAATTAAAGAAGGTGATGATTTTAGTGTCCTATCAGATATTTTAGGTGATGAAGATCACTTAGGTGATATGGACTTTAAGGTTGCTGGAACTAAAGATGGAATTACTTCACTTCAAATGGATATCAAAATTACTGGTATTACATTTGAAATTATGGAGCAGGCTTTAAAGCAGGCTAAAGAAGGAAGAGTTCATATCTTGGGTGAAATGAATAAAGCTTTAAGTGAATCAAGAGCTGATGTTGGCGAACACACTCCAAAAATGGAACAAGTTACTGTTGATAAAAAAGATATTGCAGCCGTTATTGGAAAAGGTGGGGCAACAATTAGAGAGATAGTTGAAAAATCAGGTGCTAAAGTTGATGTGAATGATGAAGGTGTAGTAACTGTTGCTGCTCCAGACGAAGAATCTAGAAACATTGCTATGCAAATGATTAAAGACATCACAGCAAAAGCAGAACTAAATAAAATTTACTCAGGTAAAGTAATGAAGATTATGGAGTTTGGTGCATTTGTAAACTTCTTAGGTAAACAAGATGGTCTTGTTCACATTTCAGAACTTGCTGCTAAAAGAGTAGAAAAAGTTACTGACGTTGTCAAAGAAGGTGACGAAGTAAAAGTTAAAGTGATTGGTTTCGATAGAGGTAAAGTTAAGCTTTCTATGAAACAAGCTGCTGAATAATACTTTAAATTAAAATTCTAAACTCCTAGGATGAAAGTTCTAGGAGTTTTTTTTTATCAAGTTAAATAATTTTGACATTATTTGTGAACTATTAGAGTCTTCATCAATTAAATATATTTCTTTGACACTCTTATCAAGTTTTTGATGAACTTCTTTAAGTTCTCTTGGCATAAAAATAGAGTCATAAAGTTTTTCTAGAGACAAATTTAACTCTTTTCTTATATTTAATATTTGATTAGCATATTCAGTTAATACTTTTTTTTGATTTTGGTTTAACTTTTTAAAAGGAAAATTATTATAAACTATTTCAATAGAGTACCTGTATCTATCTTCTAGTCGACCACAAACATGATGAACCCAAGTCATATGTACAGATGAATTTAAAATAGCAAATACTGTTAAGTCGTTAGTCGGTATCATTAAACATGAGTCACCTGCAATTTTTTCTTTATTCATGTAGCCAATTGGAATGTAATTCCTTTTTTCAGAGCTAACCCTAGGTATTAAAATGTAGTCCTCATAAGGGTGTCTAATTTCACCAAACAACCAAGGCACTTCAGCTAGTTTTTTTGTTGCTGGTCTTTTACTTTTGGCACGGTGATCATATACTTTTTGAATAATATCTTTTAGATATTTATTCGATCTCCAGTCTGATTGTTCATTGTGAAGCCAAATACACCATTTGTTTTTATTGTTAATAAATTCTCTTGCACCGACAAAGGGTTTGATAAATTTTAAAATATCATGTTTATCAAATATTTTTGAAGAATTTTTAAACTCTTCATCGCTAATTAACAATTTTCCATTATCATTGGGCATACTGCCAAATATCATTTTTGGATAATTATTTATTTGTGAACTTCTCTTTTTTAAAACAACATTTTCTCCCTCTACTAGATAAGGATTTATATTTTTAACTTCAATTTTAATTGGATCATCTGAAATCTTTTCATATACAAACAATTCTTTTTTTCTGACATTGAATTTACTAAAACCTATTATTACGACAGCTACATTAGCAATTGACAAACCCTGAACTCTTCTTTCATCTATTGTCCATTTAAAAGTTCTGTGAGCAAAAAATATTTTAATATCTTTATTTAAAATTTGTTCCCATAAAACTCCTACCTGCTCCCCTTGAGTAATTGAATTTGTACTTACAAAAGCTACTTTAGTCTCACTATTCTCAATAAAGTTACTAGCTTTTAGGAACCAACAGCTTACATAATCTAATTCCCCACCATTTCTTACTCCACTAAATGTCTCTAACAGATCTTTTTTTTGTTCTTTTGTCATTTTTTTTGAGCCAACAAATGGAGGATTACCAATTATATAAGAACAATCTTTTGGATCTATTAATTCAGCCCAGTTGAATGTTAATGCATTTTTAACAATAATTTGTTTCGTGTCATAAATTGGTAATCTAATGTAGTGTTTTCCTATAACATCAGATAGCTCCATATTCATCTGATGATCAACGAGCCATAAAGCAATTTTAGCAATGCGGGAAGCAAAATGATTTATCTCTATACCATAAAATTGATCAACTTTAATTTGAGATAAATAATTTATATTTAAGTCAAGTTCTTTTTGTTGAGAATTATATATTTCTTTTAATATTTTTATTTCTAGTCTTCTTATTTCTCTATAAGAAATTATTAAAAAATTTCCACATCCACAAGCAGGGTCTAGAACTTTTATTTTTGATAATTCATCTATTAGTTTTTGTAATCTAATTTTTCTTTGACTACTTCTATCTTCTTTTATTTTATTAAATTTATTTGTTAGGTAGTCTAAAAATAAAGGTTGGATAGTTTTTAATATATTTTTTTCACTTGTATAATGGGCCCCTTCTTGTCTTTGTTCTTCAGGTAACATAACAGTTTGAAAGAGTGAGCCAAATAATGCAGGAGAAACTTTTGACCAATCAAGACCTGCGCATTCCAGTAATTTTATTCTTGTCATCCTGTCAAATGCAGGAATAGTCATTTTTTCAGAGAACAAATCACCATTAATAAATTGTAAATCATTTAAATCCTCATCTAAATTTTTTTGTCTTTTTTCATATGGTGTATCCAATATTTGAAATAATTCTTGAAGTTTTGATCCGGTATCTGAACCGTCTTCATTTGTCTTTCTCAATATATGGTTAAAAAATGCAGAAGAAGGAAAAATTCCAGTATCTTCTGCAAATAAGCAATAAACTATTCTTGTAAGTAAAATCTCTAAATCTTTATCATCAAATCCATTATTTTTTAACGCATGGTATAAAGTTGAAATTAATTCAGCAGCTTTTACATTAACTGGATCCTGATCTTTGTATGCTTCTTTTTCTCTTCCTGCTATAAAACCGAATGATTTTATATGACTATGTAATTCATTTAGTTTAAATTTTTCCTTTTCACCCGTATCTAAATCTAATAATTCAAAGTTTTGAAAATCTGATAATAAAATAAATCTTGGTTTTTGATAATCTTTGAGATTATTATAATATTCTGTTGCCTGAAGAAGAGCTTTTTCAAGACTTCTCCCGGCTGATTTTTGTTCAACTAATAATTTCCCCTCCCAGAATAAATCTATAAATCCGTGCAAATTATTTAATTTTTTTACAGCTTTTTCGTAAATCGCAACATCTCTTCTTTTAACTCCAAATACTTCAAAAAATTCATTATAAAAAGTTTGTGTTTCACCTTTTTCATATTTTGCATTTTCCCAATCTTTTGAAAATTTTTTAGCTCTGATTTGAATATCATTCCAAGTTAGAATCATTTTTTAATTTATCATGAAAAATATTTGTAAAAACAAAGAATTAAGAAAAATTTTTAACTAAATTTAACTATATTTTAGGTAATATTCTTAGGATCTGGCATTCCAACCTTGTTATATCCAGCGTCTACGTAGTGAATTTCACCAGTAACACCACCAGCAAGGTCACTTAGCAGATATAATGCTGAGTTTCCAACATCTTGGATATCAACATTTCTCTTTAAGAAAGAATGATCTGCATTCCATTTATATAAGAATTTTGCATCTCCAATAGCAGAAGCAGCTAATGTTTTAATAGGTCCGGCACTTATAGCATTTACTCTCATTCCTTTTGCTCCTAAATCTCTTGCAAGGTACTTAACACTTGCTTCAAGAGCAGATTTACAGACACCCATTACATTGTAATTTGGAATAGCCTTACTAGACTCGTAAGTTAAAGTTAACATACTTCCGCCCTCTTTCATTATTTTAGAAGCTTCATTCGCAACTTCGGTAAATGAAAAACATGAGATTAACATGCTTCTTAAAAAATTTTTTCTAGAGGTATTTAAATATTCACCTGATAGTTCTGATTTGTCTGAAAAAGCAACGGCGTGAACTACAAAATCAATTTGACCCCACTGTGATTTAATATCTTCAAAAAGTTTTATTACTTCTTCTTTATTTTCAACATCACAACTAAATGTAGCCTTTGAATTTAATTTTTCAGCCAAAGGGATTACTCTTTTCTTTAATGCATCACCAAGATAAGTGAATGCAAGTTCTGCTCCAGCTTCTGCAAGTTTTTGTGAAATACCCCACGCTATAGATCTTTCATTGGCTACACCCATGATTAATCCTCTTTTACCTTTCATTAAACTCATTTAGGCCTTTTCAAAAATTAAAGTTGCATTTGTTCCACCAAAACCAAAACTATTAGACATTACAGAGTTTAATTTAACATCTGTTTCAGTTTTAGTTACGATTGGAAATTTTTTAGCTTCATCATCCATGTCTGTGATATTAGCTGAGGCTGTGATGAAACTATTTTTCATCATGATTAAACTATAAATTGCTTCATGAACTGATGCGGCACCTAGAGGGTGACCAGACAAAGATTTAGTAGAACTAATCTTTGGTACCTCAGCACCAAATGCTTCTCCAACACCTCTTAGTTCTGTCATATCACCAACTGGGGTTGATGTTCCATGAGTGTTTAAGTAATCCATTTTGTTTTTAGCAGTTGCTAAAGCCATCTTCATGCATCTAACAGCGCCTTCACCTGATGGGGCTACCATATCGTACCCGTCAGAAGTCGCGCCATAGCCTGTTAATTCAGCATATATGTTTGCACCTCTTGCTTTTGCATGTTCGTACTCCTCAAGCACTAAAACTCCACCACCACCTGCTATTACAAAGCCATCTCTAGTTTTATCATAAGCTCTAGAAGCAGTTTCGGGTGCATCATTATATTTAGAAGACAATGCAGTCATGGCATCAAACATCGCAGTCATAGCCCAGTGTAATTCTTCACTCCCACCAGCAAAAACAACGTCTTGTTTGCCCATTTGAATTAATTCACTTGCATGACCGATGCAGTGTCCGCTAGTTGCACATGCGGAACTCATCGTATAATTAACTCCTTTGATTTTAAAAGGTACAGCAAGAGTTGCTGAAGATGTACTAGCCATAGTTCTTGGAACAATAAATGGCCCCATTAATTTTGGTGTCTTAGCTCTAGTCTTATCAACAGATAAAACTACATTTTCAATTGAAGGACCACCAGAACCCATAACTATTCCAGTTTTAAAATTACTTACATCTTTATCTTCTAATCCTGAATCCTTAATAGCTTCTTTCATTGCAATATAATTATATGCAGACCCAGAGCCCATAAATCTGATAGTTTTTCTATCAACATGATCTTCAAGTTTAATATTTGGTTTGCCGTGAATATGACTTCTTAAATTGTGTTCTTTGTATTCTTCACAAAAAGATATTCCAGATTTTGAATTTAAAAGAGACTGGTAAACCTCTTCTTGATTGTTTCCTAAACAAGATACAATTCCTAAACCTGTAACTACTACTCTTCTCATTATTTAAATAACCCCACTTTTAAATTTTCTGCTGAATATATTTTTTTGTCATCTGCAAATACTAAACCATTCGCAAGACCAACTGTTGTTCCACCTGGTGCCATAATTTTTTTCATATCAATTTCATATCTTACGTTTTTAACATTTTGCAAAACTTCACCGGTGAATTTTACTGTACTCACTCCTAAAGCTCTTCCCTTACCTGGGTTGCCAAGCCAACCAAGATAAAAACCAACTAGTTGCCACATAGCATCTAACCCAAGACAACCTGGCATAACAGGGTCTCCTTTAAAGTGACAATCAAAAAACCAAAGGTCTTCTTTGATATCTAGCTCAGCCTTTAAAGATCCTTTTTTAAAAGTACCATTGTCATCGTTGATTTCTGTTATTCTATCAAACATAAGCATCGGGGGAAGGGGTAATTTGGCATTACCTGGGCCAAAAAGTTCTCCATTTCCGCAGCTTATTAGCTCATTGTATGTGAATGAGTTTTTTTTCATAATTTTAAACACCTTTAATACTTGATTTATTAAGATTATAATATAGAAATAGTTTAGAACTATTATAAACAATAATGAGTAATATAAATACTTACACTGAAAAACTAAGAGAATCTGGATTAAGACCCACAAGACAGAGAATTAAGATTTGTGAAGTATTATTTTCGCCTGAAAAAACTTTTCATTTTACAATAAATGATTTGACTAAAATTATTGAGGATAAGCTGAGTGAAAAAATTTCTTTAGCAACAGTTTACAATACAATTCACGCATTTAAAAAAAAAGGATATTTAAAAGAAATTTCTATTAACTCAGATAAAAGTTATTTTGACACTAACGTAACCGAGCACCATCATTTTTTTGACGAAGACACAAATGAGTTAATTGATTGTAGCAACGAAGATATTGATTCTGTAAATATAAAAAAAAATATCACTGGAAAAAAAATAAAATCAGTAGAAGTATTAATTAAAGTTGCGAGTGATAATCAAAATCAAAAATAATTCAATAATTTCAATAATTTAACATTTACATTAAAACAATTCTAAACTGTTGACATATAGTTTAGAACGATTATATATACATCATAATCATTAAGGAGAAAAATATGTCATTAAAAGGAAGTAAAACAGAAGAAAACTTAAAAGATGCATTTGCAGGTGAGAGCCAAGCAAACAGACGTTATTTATATTTTGCTCAAAAAGCAGATATTGAAGGTTATAACGATGTAGCATCTGTATTTAGATCTACAGCTGAAGGTGAAACAGGTCATGCACATGGACACCTTGAGTATCTTGAAGAAGTTGGAGACCCAGCTACAGGATTACCGATTGGTGAGACTAAAGCTAATTTAGCTTCAGCAGTACAAGGTGAAACACATGAGTATACAGACATGTACCCAGGTATGGCAAAAACAGCTAGAGAAGAAGGCTTTTCAGAAATTGCTGATTGGTTTGAAACTTTAGCAAAAGCTGAAAAATCACACGCAGGTAAATTCCAAAAAACATTAGAATCTATTGCGTAAATAAGACTTAATTTATGGTGGGGTTCTTCCCCACCATCAAATCCTAAAATTTTAAATATGAGCAAAGAAGGTGGTACAGAAGCACCCATAAGACATCCAATAAATTTTGAGCATCCTGATTTTTTAGATCCCAAAAAATTAGATGACGAAATGAGAAGAGCCTTTGATATCTGTCATGGATGCAGAAGATGCTTTAATTTATGTGACTCGTTTCCAAAATTATTTGACATGATAGATGAGTCAGAAAATGAGGATGTAGAAAGTTTAAAAAGTGAACAGTTTGAACCTGTAGTAGACGCTTGTACATTATGTGATATGTGTTTTATGACAAAGTGTCCTTATGTCCCTCCTCATGATTTTGATTTAGACTTTCCTCATTTAATGTTGAGATATAGAACGGCTCAAAAAAAATTAAATAAATTGCCAGCAGTGCCAGCGCAACTAGCTCAAATTGATAGAAATGCAAAAATTGGTGTAATGTTATCATCATTAATAAACTGGGTATCAAACATTAAAAATAAATTCTTTAGAAAAATATTAGAAGTAGTTGCTGGGATTGATATGAGAGTTAAGCTTCCAACTTATAATTCAGAAACATTTACAAATTATTTCAAAAAAAATAATATTCCAACAAATAGTGAGGCACCATCTAAAGATAGAAAAGTTGTGATTTATTCGACGTGCTTTGTTAATTTTAATAAAAAAGATACAGGTGTTGCTGCTTTAAAAGTTTTAAAGAAAAATGGTGTTGAGGTTCAAGAAGCTTATCCAGGATGTTGTGGTATGCCTTACCTTGAACAAGCAGATTTACCAAAAGTTGTTGAGCAAGCAAAAAAAGTATCTAAAGATTTATTGGAATGGGTGGACAAAGGTTATCAAATTATAACACTTACAGCGAGCTGTGGTCTTATGTTAAAATTTGAATGGCCATTGTTATTACCCAAGGATGTAAATATTAAAAGACTTTCAAAAAGTATCAGTGATATAGACGAATATATCGTTGATATAGCACAAAACGAAGGCTTAGCCGAAGGCTTGCAAGAAATTGATGGTGGTGTGACCGTCCACAACGCTTGTCACGCTAGAGCTCAAAACATGGGTATTAAATCTAGAGATATGTTGAAATTTATTCCCAATATTAAAATGGATGTTGTTGAAAGATGCGCTGGTCACGGAGGAACTTTTGGGGTGATGAAAGAAACACATGATCTAGCTGTAAAAGTTGGAACACCAACTGCAAGACAGATTAAAATAAAGAATAATAAATATATGGCTTCTGATTGCCCTTTAGCAGGTAAGCATTTAAAACAATTAGAGACAGACACAAACATAGCTAACAATGAGGCACTACACCCCATCGAATTAATGGCAAAAAGTTATAGGTTATAATTATGAGCAAAGAAAAAAGACAAATTGAAAAAGAAGATTTAATTCCTGCAGATATTTATGCAAAAAACAGGAAACAAATTAGAAAAGATCTTGTTGAACTTAAAAAAAACAGACGAATAGCGCTTGGACCATATGCGACTTTTTATTTTGAAAGTTTTGAAACTATGGTGGCGCAGGTTCAGGAAATGTTACATATTGAAAAAGGTGGTGACGAACAACTTAAAGATGAATTAATAGCTTACAATCCTTTAGTTCCAAATGGCAAAGAGCTTATTGCAACCCTAATGTTCGAAATCGATAACCCTCTTACTAGAGGTGCTTTTTTAGGTAAAGTTGGTGGGATAGAAGAAAAAATCTTTATGAAAATTGATAATGAAGAGGTTAAAGCAATACCAGAAGAAGATGTGGACAGAACGTCAGCAGAAGGAAAAGCTTCTTCGGTACAATTTATTCACTTTAAATTTAATGAAGATCAAATTAATAAATTTAAATCAGGCAATATAAGTATTGAACTTGGAATTGATCATAAAGAATACGCACATACTACAAAATTAACTCAAGATAATATTCAATCATTATCAGTTGATTTTATTTAGTAGATCCCCAGATATCATTAGTTTTAATCCAGCCTGTGTAATTACCTGTATTTACATTACACCAATCATTCTCACATTTTTTAATAATCAATAACCTTCCCTTTCCTAATCTTGCTATAGGTTTAGAAAAATTAGAAGGTTTATTAAATAGAATTTTATCTATCAAAATAATGATTGAATTTGATGGTTTTAGCTGACTATCATGTATCCAACCACTATTATTTTTTAAATCAACTATTCTTCTCCAGTTATCTTTTTTATCTATTTGTTTTATAGGGAGATTTATTTTTCTATAAATATATTTAACTGCATGAGTTTTGCCAGGACCATACCTAACATTTGTCTTATTTTTTTTTAGAGATAAGAATTTTTCTTCAGCATTTATTAATTGTATTCCTAAAATTGACAAGCATAAAAACCAAATAGATATTTTTTTTATCATTTACAAAAGCAATTTTTTCTTTTTTTTAATTTAACTTTTCTAAAGTTTAAATGAAGCAAATCTAGAATAAAAATATACCCATCTAACCCTGTTCCAATATTTAGTATTTTTTTTAATATTTCATTTGCTTGAATAGTTCCCACAATCCCCGCAACAGTTCCAAGAATACCTTCTGACTCACAGTTTAATAAGTCATCTGAAATATTAGACTCTTGAAAAAAACACCTTAAACAAGGAATTTTTTTATTTTTAAAATTAAAAGTGAATATATGTCCATCAAATTTACTAATTGCCCCCGTCACAAGGACTTTTTTAAATTTTAAACAATAATCATTTAATAAAAATTTGGTTGTAAAATTATCTGATCCATCAACTATATAATCATAGTCATTTATAATTTTCTTAAAATTATTATTATTTAATCTAATTTTATAAATGATAACTTTTGTGTTGGGATTTATTTTTTTAATTTTATCTTTTGCTATTTTGACTTTAAATTTTCCAATATCTGATGTGTTATAAAGACTTTGTCTATGTAAATTAGAAAGACTCACTTTGTCGTCATCAACGACTCCTATTGATCCAACCCCAGCTCTTGAAAGAAATTCTGCAACTGGAGATCCGAGACCACCAGCACCAATAATTAAAACTTTAGAAAATAGAATTTTTTTTTGACCTAAAATGCCAATATCTTTAAGCACTATTTGTCTTGAAAATCGTTCAATTATTTTTTTTTTGAGTTGGCTTTTCATTTACCAGTTGAGCCAAATCCACCTTCACCTCTTAAAGTATCTGGTAAATTATCTATTTCTTCTAATTCCATTTTAATAACTGGTGTTAAGATCATTTGCGCCACTCTATCCTTGTTATTAATTATAAAATCCTCTTTTCCGTGATTAAAAAGAATAATTTTTATCTCACCCCTATAATCACTATCAATCGTTCCCGGCGTATTTAAAACAGTTATACCATGTTTTGCAGCAAGACCTGAACGAGGACGAATTTGTACCTCATAATCCTCTGGAAATGCCATAGAAAGCCCTGTAGGCACTAAATATGAGCTATTGGGTGATATTTTAATTGGTGCCTCTACAAAAGCCATTAAATCCATACCAGAAGCACCATTTGTTTTGTAAACCGGAAGTTCTACGTCTGGGTTTAATTTTTTGATTAAAACTCTTGCCATTAAATTTTAATTTAATTGTTTAATAACTCTATTTATTATTTCTTCCGAGATTTCAGATTTTTTTTTCATAGCAAGTTTTTCATTTATCATTTCTTTATCTTTATAAAAAATTGAAACCTCATTAAAATCAGAGTCAAATCCAATAGAATTATTAGATACGTCATTTGCTATTATCCAATCACAATTTTTTTCAATTAATTTTTTTTGAGCATTCTCTTGAATATTATTTGTTTCAGCTGCAAATCCAATAACCAATTTTGGTCTAAGAGAATTATGTTTTGATACATAATTTAGAATATCAATATTTTTTTCAAGCTCTAAACTCAAATGGTCTTGTTTTTTTATTTTTTCATTTTTTTTTTCTTTTACTTTAAAGTCAGCAACGGCAGCAGAAAATATTGCAACATCGGCAGGTAAATTTTCTTGTGTTGCTTTAAACATTTCGTCTGCTGTTTCAACTTTAATTAAATTTATATTATCATCTATTTGTAGGTTCGTAGGTCCAGAAATTAAAGTTGTTTGAAATCCTCTTTTTGCTAATGATTTTGCTAAAGCATATCCCTGCTTTCCAGAAGATTTATTTGTTATAAATCTAACAGGATCAATATACTCTTTAGTTGGTCCTGCAGTTATTAAAGCTTTTAATCTTTTATTTTTATTTAATTCACCAAAGTATTCATTAATCGTTTGAAAAATATTTTTTGGTTCTGTCATTTTTCCTTCACCAAATTCTCCACAAGCCATATCTCCAATTTCAGGACCAATTATTTTATACCCATAAGATTTTAATTTATTGAGATTTTGTTTGGTTGAAGGGTGCTCCCACATTCTAACATTCATAGCGGGAGTCAAAAAAATATCCTTGTCAGATGCAAGAATTACTGTTGAAGCTAGATCATCTGAAGATCCCGCACTTAATTTGGAAATAGTATTTGCAGTAGCAGGAACAACAAGAATTACATCTGCCCATCTTGACAGTGATATATGGTCCATTTCAGCTTCATTTTTAGCATTAAATAAATCATCATAAACTTTTCCTTGAGAAAGGGAGGCCACTGATAAAGGGGTCACAAATTCTTTGGCACTTTTGGTAAGGATGGTTTTAACTTCTACATCTTGTTTTCTTAACAATCTAATAAGCTCCAAACTCTTGTATGCAGATATACCTCCGCATATTATTAAAAGTATTTTTTTCTGAGATAAATTATTCATCGAGCAAATTAAAATACTAATAGACCAAAGATTACAAGCAATAATAAACCAACAACAGACTGGTTTCTAAACGCAATCATTTCAGATTTCTTTTCATTTAGGGCTGTGTAGGAGTTTGAATTATGAGGTATTTGTCCACTTGCTAAAAATGTAAGTGCTTGATTAGCTTTATCCATAATCTCTGGAAAATCAGGCAACCTTTTAATTACTTCAGTGGTGCTTTTTAATCCTTCACTTAAAGTATTAATAGGGTCTTTAGTTTCTCTTAACCAGCTTTCTAAAACAGGTTTTGACGTTTCCCATATGTTAGTATTTGGATTAAGCTTTCTCGCAACCCCCTCAACAACAACCATGGTTTTTTGTAACATCAATAATTGGGGTTGAGTTTGCATATTAAATTTTTCAGTAACATCAAAAAGTTGTTTTAATAATTTTCCACCAGAAATGTCTTTAACAGACTGACCAAAAATTGGCTCACCAATCGAGCGTAACGCTTGAGCGAGATCATCAACTGGCACATCTTTAGGCACAAGGCCAGCAACCAAGTGAACTTCAGCAACTTTTTTATAATCTCTCTGAATAAAACCAAATAGGATCTCTGCTAAAAATCTTTTACTGAGGCTGTCCAGTCTACCCATAATACCAAAGTCTATTGGTACAATTTGTCCATTATTATCAATAAATATGTTTCCTTGATGCATATCAGCGTGAAAAAAACCATCCCTAACAGCATGTCTTAGGAAATGTTGAATAATATCAGAGGCAATTCTTTTAGTATCAATATTTCTTTTTTGTAAATCTTCAGTTTCTCGAATAGAAACACCATCTACCCAATCAAGTGTCATTACATTTTCACTTGTAAAATTCCAATAGATAACAGGAACTCTAAACCCCGCATCGTTCTTTGTATTCTCTGCATATTCATTTGCAGCAGCAGCCTCAAATCTTAAGTCCATTTCAAGATTGGTTATTTCTTTAAGTAAAAAAGCAACTTCAATCAATTTTAATCTTTTGGTTTTTTTAATAAATGATTCAATAAAAAAAGCAAAAAGCATCAACGCATCTATTTCTTCATTAAATATTTTTTTAATATCAGGTCTTAAGATTTTAATAGCCACATCTTTTATTGTACCATTGTCATTTATTTTAGCTTTGTGAACTTGAGCTATTGAAGCAGCAGCTACGGGCTCACTTATATCTATTATTGTATTGAAAGTTTCTTCTCCCAAATCTTTTTTAATGATTACCTTTGCTTCAGATAAAGAAAAAGCAGGAAGTCTATCTTGTAAGCCTTCTAACTGTTTAGCTAGTTCGTCACCAATTATATCTGGTCTTGTAACTAAAAATTGTCCTAATTTAATAAATGTTGTGCCCATTGATTGTAACGATTTAGAGAGTCGTTCACCCTCAGTAACATATAAATTAAATTTTTTCTGACTAGAAAAAGAAAATGAAAGTATTTGAAATAAAATTTTAATAGCTAGAGGAGGTTTTTTAAATTTAGAAACAACGTTTAAGATGTCAGATTTAGCCAACTTTCTTCCTAATTTAAATAATGTTAATAGTTTTTTAACCATTATATTTTCCAACCAGAGTGAATTGCTACAATTCCACCAGATAAATTTCTGTAACTACAATTTTCAAATTTATTTATTTTCATTAGATCAATTAATTCTTCTTGATTAATAAACTCTTCAATACTTTTTACCAAATATTCATAAGGCTCCTTCTGACCCATAATTGCTTTTCCAATTAAAGGGATAAGTTTTGAATAATTTTTATAGATAAAATCTAGATTTGAGTTTTGAATTTTAGAAAACTCCAAACATAAGTAGCGACCACCTGGTTTTAAAACACGATAAGCTTCTGATAGAGCTTTATTAAGATCTTTAGTATTACGTAAACCAAAACTAATTGTGTAATAGTCACAAGAATTTTCTTTAATAGGTAATTTTTCTGCAGATGCAATCACCCAGTTAATATTTTTATAAGTGGTTAGCTTTATTTTACCTTTACCAACCATTCCTTTATTAGGGTCAACACAAAAAATTTTTCCATCTTTATTGGTTAAGTCCAAAAAAAGTTTACCTAGATCACCAGTACCACAGGCAACATCAATTAAAATTTTATCTCTTGAGGGATTCATCCAGCTTATTAAATCTTTTTTCCAAATTCTATGAATACCAAGTGACATGAAGTCATTCATTAAATCATATTTATCATAGACATTGTCAAAGACACCTTGAACAAGCCCTTTTTTATTTTGGAGATATTGCTGCATGTTAAATCTATTATTTATTGATAATATAACGTCAAATGCCAGAATTACCAGAAGTAGAAATAGTCAAACAATCGCTAGCTAAAAAAATACAAAAAAAAAAAATTAAGAAGGTAATAATCAAAAATAGAAATTTAAGGTTTAAAATTCCTCTAAAATTTGAAAAATTATTGCAAAATAAAATTATTAAAAAAGTTACTAGGTTTTCTAAATACTTAATTTTAAATTTTTTTGATGATTCATTTTGTTTAATTCATTTAGGAATGTCAGGAACTATCCATTTAATTAAAAAAAATAACTTAAATAAGTTTACTAATGTTAGTTTTTATAATTCTCCAAACTTACCAAAAAAACATAATCATGTTGAAATACATTTTCAAGATTTAAAAGTTATTTACAATGATCCTAGAAGGTTTGGTTTTTTTAAATTTATAGATAATAAAGAAGAGCTATTAAATAGATTTAGTCATTTGGGACCAGAACCATTTTTTGAAAATTTTAATTTAAAGTATCTATTGAAATATTTTTTTAATAAAAAAAAGAACATAAAAAGTTTTTTAATAGATCAAAAATTTGTATCGGGAATTGGTAATATTTATGCGAGTGAAATTTTATTTCTAAGTAAAATTAATCCAACAACTTATGCAATGAAACTATCAAAAACAGAGTGTAAAAAAATTATTACTTTTTCAAAAAGTGTACTTAATAAAGCTATTCAAAAAGGTGGTTCAAGCATTCGTGATTTTAAGAATGCCCACGGGGAAAGTGGTAATTTTCAAAAAGAATTTAAAGTATATCAAAGGGAAAACCTAAATTGCACAAGATACAAATGTAATGGTAAAATAAAGAAAATATTTATATCTAATAGATCAACTTTCTTTTGCGATACTTGTCAAAAATAAGCAATTATTCTATTGACCAGTATAAATTCTCGAGCTATACCACTGCGCTTATGGCAAACACAAAATCAGCAATTAAAAGAATAAGAAAGATTGCTACACAAACATTGGTTAATAAGGCTCGTAAGAGTAAGTATAGGAATGCTATAAAAAAAATGAACCTTCTTCTTGAGGAAAAGAAAAAAGACGAAGCTTTAAAGTTCTTACCTAAGTTGAATTCTGAGTTAATGAAAGTTGCAAAGACTGGAATCATTAAAAAAGCTAACGCATCAAGAAATATTTCAAGAATAACAAAAAAGATTTCAACTTTATAAAAAACTACCTGCAGTTGCCCAAAAACTTCAACTAAAAGTACTTATACCAAATAGGAAAGTGTTTAATTTAAAACAACTATATCTAGATTTAGTAAAAAGATTATATTTAAAGTTTATAAAGCACACACTCATAGATTTTAAATTTGTAAAACTTATTCGTATAATCAAATGACATTGCAACAAAAAATTTTCTAAAAATAAAAGTAGATCACTCTTAAAAAAATATTCACGTAG